>CADBSN010000051.1 GCA_902797255.1 uncultured Bacteroidales bacterium
AATGAAACGCCGAGAATTCAGCAGTTCCGGTTTGCGTTCCACATCATGCGACTGGTAATACATCATAAGGGTAGTCTCATATTTGGAGGTGATAAAATAATCCAAATAGGTATTTCCAAAATCATTTTCACGATTTTCCGCTTTCTGCTCATAGATACACAACTGGTCGATGGGCATGTGTTTCTTATCCATGACATATAATTGCAGACGGGGGGTGATGGAGTCAATCATTTCAGCCAACAGTATCACCTCTTTGTGATAAGCTGAAGGCAATTTCATAGCCTTCAATTTTGCACTTACATTATAGCCGAAATGCTCATTGATGGCCATGGGAACAGGGACAAATCCGCCCAACAGTGACAAGTCAGTTCCTGCTGACTGGATAGGTAACGTGCGCAGTTGCAGTGTGTCGAACCATGCCACTACTGGATCTTCGTAGATGCCGGCCTTCTGTTGAATCTCCTTCACTTGTTCAGCCTTACGAATGCTGTCGACCATTGCCATATAATACTCGGCATTGTGCCTACGACCACCACAGGAAGCCAGAATCAATATCAAAGCCATGATGGTTAGCATTTCTATCTTCAACGTGTTTCTAACAAGTCTCATAGGTATGTAGTTTTTAGAATGGATAGCCAATAGCGAAGTGGAGCGTATGACAATCTTTGAAACGATTAATATTAAAGTAACCGGACTTACCTGTATCATATGGCATATGAAGGGCAATTCCCCAGTCCAGGCGCAGAATCAGGAAGTTCAAATCGTAACGAATACCAATACCTGTTCCCAAAGCCAAATCGTTCAGGAAATGACTCAAGCGAAATTTGGTGTTGGCGAATACCTCACGGGCTTCTGGATCATCATAATCCTCGTCGAAGTTCCAGATGTTACCGGCATCAAGGAATAAAGCGCCATGTAGTTTGCCGAACAGCTGACGACGGTATTCGAGATTCATGACCAGTTTGATGTCGCCATTCTGCAAAAGATATGACACTGCTTTGTCTGCAAGTCCGGGGAATTGACCAGGGCCAACGCCACGCACATGAAAGGCACGGATACTATTGGCACCACCAACATAGAACATCTCAGAATTAGGTAGCCAGTTGCTGTTGCCATAGGCATAAATGGCACCGGCATTGACATGCCCCACCAATTGGGATACATCACTCAGTGTCCATGTCTTGGTAAAATCTGTTTCCAGCTTGACAAACTGCGAATACGGATTCTTAAACATCTTCTTGTCCTTCTCGTTCCATCCTTTTCCTGCTAACACATATCCTAACGACACCAAGTTGGCAGACTCTGCCAGCGTCACTTCCCAACGGATGGGATGTGACAGTGCTACCGGACTGGTATAAGTATAGGTATAGCGCATCTCTGGTATGAAGTAATCCTGCATGGTAGCAGCCAAATAGGGATTGATACGTACGATGGAGTCGTAAGCTTCAGTATGACTGTTCATGAATTGGTATTTCACCGTTAATGGAGAAAACTCATGGCGACTTTGTGCAGAGGTTTGCCAACGATAGGTCCATTCGCCAGATGCCACATGCATTTTGTAGTAACCTGGACGGTAGATGATATCAGTCGAAGCCTTCGCCAGTGTTGACGGTGTGGAATAGAAACGACGACGTCGACGACGTGTCTGCCCCTGCTCACGTGAACGTGGACGACGGTTACCACCAAAGAACGGAGCTATGATGCGTGGAAACTCTATGGAGGCATCGGCACCATATTCATAGTTATTCATCGATGAACCTCCACTGGTTGCCCATTCGTAGGAGCCATGGACGTTAATGTCAATTTTTTCACCTCCACGAAATGCGTTCTTTCGGGTAACACCCATACGCAACTCCGGTCCCATCCTACCAATGGTACGTGCATTGAAATTCGTTTCGACATAAAAGTCCCATGGCTTGTCGAATACACAATTCAACGTGAGGTCGAGAGAATCGTTACGCGGTGTAAATGAGAAGTCAGTCATTGAGAACAGTCCCATGGCATTTATCTTACTCACTGACTGAACGTAGTTGTCATAACTGTATAGCTGTCTTGGTCTGATTTTCATGTCTGCCATCAATACACGAGTACGGATTGGGGGACGCTTGCCAGCAAAACGAACAGTAAAGTAACGGCCACGCACTGAATCTGTGGTCTGTTCCATCATGGTCTTCTTCATGTTGATATTGACACGACCAATATACCATTTGCGCTTGGCAATCTCAGGAATACTGTCTGCCATTTGCAGTCGTAGCTGAGCTTTTCCATCGACTACAAGAGTATCGGCCAAATATGTGGCATAGCTGGGTTGGTAGTAGTAGTAGCCGTTGTTACGCAACAGCAAGCTGATACGCTGTCGCTCTGCTTCCAGCTGACTGACCACGAAGGGATCGCCACGATGGATATAGGCTTCCGACAGCGAAGCATGTATCAGACTGTCTGCATCAGCCGGGAAGTCAAAATAGCCCACACTATCCAAAGTGTGAAGTGGTCCTAGTGTTACGTTATAAGCTATCTTGGCGGTCTTTGGATTCTTCTGAGGTACGACATCATAGTTCACATAGCCACTGAAATAACCATGATTACGCAGCACGGACTGTGCTACTGACGATCGAAGAGCAGGATTCACCCACGACATCAGCACAGGCTGTTTGCCAAACGACTTTGTCATCCAGCGTGCAAAGGGAGTGTCCTTACCGTGGTATTTGTTCCACACACTGACATTCCACGAAAATGGCACACGATAATAGGAACTACCGAAGATGGCACCATTAGGTGCTGTCGCCAAAGCAGCCTCGACCTCCAGCTGTGTCTGCGTAAAATTATCATTGGCTTCGTAGTCCTGATAGGTAATCTTGGTCAGACCAGTGAAAAGCTGGTCATCGTCAGGAATCTCTTTGGTCATGGAACAGGAAACCAATAAGAGAGCCGCCACTATAAATAGTAAACTATTTCTTTTCATCGGTTATCTTTTTTAGGGAGTCAGTAGGCAGGGCATTTCTTCCAGGTGCCAAAGGTCTGACAGGCTGTGGATCCTTAAACCGGAAAATATCCCAGAATCTTTGTAGTTTGCGACGCCATGTGAAGCCGCCTCCATACTTCTGGGTATAACCATCCAACCAGTCATAGCAGTTATTCTCATAGAACAGTGTGACAAACTTGTTGGCACTATCATCCAAACGGTATTCCAACGAGACATTGTCGAAGAATGAGTTGTTGCGCTGCTGCAATTCAGCACCAGTCGACACCTTGCCTCCGATAGCTACCTTCAGACGATTGTTCATAAAACGCTTGGCGAATTTGAATGAATAGTCAGTATGACTATTGCCAGCAGCATCTGTCGAATTGTCCATTCCGAACGAAAGATCAAGTGTTCGCAATGCATTGCCTGTAATCTGACTAATTTCAGAATTCAGGAACGAGCTCAGTGCTGAGTTCATGCTGAATGCTCCCGTATTACCATCAGCAAGATACATACCAGTAGTCAGCATCGTAACAGCCAGCTTACCACGCTGTTCAATACCCATCGCCTGCAACTCACTGTGCAATTGCATATCCTCCGGGGCATCCAATGTAAATTCCAGTCCCATATCGTTCAGCGTTCTTGTGATACTGACACCACAGTCAAACTCTACGCTACGACTGGCACCACTGCTACTGTTCACTGTAGCCCGTGTACGTTCGGTGGCAGCAATATTCAGTGTCGGATTCATCGGGTCACCAGTAAATTCCAGATAGCTGCCATCCTTGATAGTGAAAGTCTTCAACGGAATGACGGGCAGTGAATACTTCATTTCACCACTGGTCAGCGTGTATCTGCCATGCAATTGTAAATTGTCCAACGGATTGTAGCGCATACGCAGTGTTCCACCACCCATAATGTCAATATAGTTGGAGTGGTCGGTATTTAGGAATGCCGTGACATGAGCTCCCTTTGACACATCGATAGTCAGGTCCATCTGGAAGCCATCTAGCACAGGACGTTCTACAACAATCTGCGTTGTATCACTGAAGTCAGTAAACTTCACCAAATCCTGTAACTGGTTGTCAGTAGACAACGGAGAATCACGAAGAATATAATATAAATCGGTAGAACCTAACACCTCCAGTCGTCCACGCATATTCAGATTGTCCAACGGACCACTCATACGTGCAAAGACATTCACAAAAGCCTTACCGTATGCCACACTATTCGGGTTTTCCTTAGCACCGATAATCTGGTAATCCTTGGCTCTCATGCGCATATTCACCATGACGCGCTCCAAATCACTGAAGTTGATATCTCCCTGAATATTCAATGGGTTATCGTTATGGGCATAGACAGTGAAGTTATCGAACAGCAATTTTGAATTGACTATACGCACCGGGTCGTTATCGAATCGAAGAGTCATACCATAGGGAATGCTCTCTAAATAAGATGAATCCAAATAAACCTCACCATCCACTTTCGGACTGGATAACTTGCCCTTAATGTCCAACGCACCTTCTGCATAACCTTGCAATCCGAACAGGTGGTCAGGAATGAAACCGTTGACAATCGACAGCGGTAAACGTTCCATCACAAAGCGTGCATCCAGAGCACCCTCATCTTGATTATAATAGGTACCCGTAAGCGTTCCGAATTCAATATTGTCCTTCATCAGTCGGGCTTCTATAGCATGAGCATCGCCCTCCTTTTGCAGATAGGCCAATTCGGTACTGACATTACCAATAGGACTATTCTCGTAGGTCATGTTACGTACAGCCATATCACCAACGACAGAGAAGTGGCCTTCAGCATCCTGTATCACATGGTAGTCACCATTCATCAAACCTGTCATATGTGGCACATATGGTAGTACGGAGGTGATTTCATCGAGATTGAACTTATTCAAGCTGACTGTCAGGTCTTGCATAGCTGACGGATCGTTGTCGTCAGAATAGATTTTTACACCAGTACCATCGTCGGCTATCAGGTCTATTTTGGTCTCTATTTTGTTATTATGACCTAACAAGATGAAGTTGTCTTTATTCAGGTTAAACTCCTTATAGCCCAACGTAGGACGTTCAGGCACAAGACGGATTTTATAGCCGCTGTCCACCATCTCAACCTGTGCCCCCAGACGGACACCCATCTTATCGGCAGCATCATAAAGCCGCACACCGAAGGTAAGGCCACGCTGTTGGAACAAACCGTCGAATAAGGCATTAAATACAAAGTCCGGATTCTTTTTGTTATTACGAACCTGTCCGCCAAACGACAAGTGTTTTTCACGTTGGGTAATGCGGAAATTAATGGTGTCCAGGCGTGTATCGTCCAATCTGAACGAGTGAAGGTGCCCATTTCCATTCAGTCCCTTAGCTGGTGAGGCATCTATATCAAAGAGCAATTCCTTGAACTCTATGCCCTGTGTTGTCTTCAGGAAAGTAGCTATCGGATTCTCACGTTTGCTTTCCACATGCAGTTTCATGACAGGTAACAGACGACGAATAGTTGGTTGGTCGATGATTCTGTTCGCATACTGCTCGGCAATGGAATCACCGAGAATAGTAATCTGGCGCAACAGCCGTTCATAATTTCCACTGGCGTCGAGCTTTACGATGAAGTCGCCACTCTGAGCACGTAGGTAGGTCGTATCAGGGCGAGCTTTCAGCAACAGTCCGATGTCGCCAGGACGGAATGTATGAACGGAGTCACGGATAGTCAAGTCATTCATCAGTCCGCTCACCATGTGTGTCAGCTTCAAGTCTGAACTGACATCAAAGTGTGCACAGAGTCCTATGGATGTAGGTTCTGGGAGAAGCCCCATCTTATAAAAGTCCAGTACATTGATATCGGCAGTCAGCGTACCGTCTATCTTGCTCTTACTCATCAGCGCATCGAAACCTACCGTTCCGTTCAGCAAGTCATTACGGCTATGAATAACAGTATGTCCACGACCGTTTCTGATATCTGCCTCAGCAGTCATATTGTCCAGATTCCAGTGGCCATAGCCAATATGGGTAATCTTCGCATCAGCTTTCATCGTGGTAGCCTTCGAGAAGATGTCAGTTCCCTGACCACTGGCTGTAATATCGGCAGTGACGGTATATATTGAATCGTGTGGCATGAAGTGGTGGACATTCAGTTGTTTGATCTGAACGTTGGCATTGTAGCGCATGAGTTCGGCATTCACCTTTCCATCAAGCTTCACTGTACCCTGTCCCTCACGCAACATCATATCTGCACTGTAGTCAGCTCCATCTGCACGTATCCTACCCTCTGCCCGGATGCCAGAAGGAATGCGATAGTTGCGTTGAACGTCACGTGGCAACGAGGCCATCACGAAAGCTAAGTTCTGCGCCTCGGCATTGAAACGCACGTCAGCACGCAGACGTTTCATATCTGTCAAATTGGCCACAAAACCGTCTGCCTTGAGTGCAAGTGCTGTTGGCAACTCTACGTCAAGGTCAGAGAACTCCATGTATTTCAGGTTACCTTTCACATATCCTTTCACATGCAACGGATAGCGAGGCCAGCGTTCCTGCATAGCTTTCGGCAGACTGCCCATAAACGGTTTCATATCCTGATAGCCAAATTGGGCATCCATCTTCAGCTTCATGTTTCCAGGATTGATGGAGTCAGTCATCGACAAAGGCATGTCGAATGTTAATGAGAGTTCACTGTCTGGCGTCTTCAGGTGCAGGGATGGTATGTTGATGCTGTCACCCTGCATGCCCAGCGATCCTGTGTGCAAGGTGAGTTTCGGCATATCAATGTCACCATAGCGTACACCACCGTCTAACCAATCGATGCTTCCAATGCTATAAGCTGGCTTGCCCAAGTCGACTACGACCTCGCGTGCAACCAGTGAGCCAAAACGAGCTGAAGCATCGGTGCTATCATTCAGATGGACATCTACAGCCGATTGCCGGATACTGATGCTGTCGGCATTAATAATCCACAATGTCTTGGTAGTCGTGGTGTCTTCTGGAACAGAGTCGCGCAACAAGATATCCAGGTTTGCTCCCTCCAGTTGTGCACCATTCACCTCCACCATCTGCTTATTCAGATCTATACCACGGCTTTTGACAAACAGACGATTGAAGTCGCCCTTCACACAAACAGCATCAATAAAGCCATTGGTATTCAACTTGGTGTCATTAATCTCCAATTGGTTGACAACCACTCGTTTGTCAAAAAGAGGACGTAGCTGAACGTCGACTACCAAGCGACTGACATCTGCTATGGTGTCCTCTTCGTGAATCATCTTAAAGTCGTCAAGGGCCAGGTCCAAAGGGAACTTCAGTTGAACATGCCCTACACTGATTTGCATACCGGTTTTCTCGGAAGCAATCTCAGCGACTTTGTCAACAGCCCAGTTCTGGACGGGTGGCAGATAAAGGAGGAACACCAGTATTGCGAACAGCAATACAGGGCTCAGCAAAATGCCCACTATCCACCAGACGACCTTCTTCATTCCTTTGACAGGTTGGTATTCAGTGTTTCAAGATTCGAGAACGACTGCCACAGCTTATCATTTGGCAAAGGAGCCTCCAGACAAATAGGCTGTTTCGACACAGGATGCACAAACTCTATCCGACGTGCCAGCAAGGAAATGCTGCCATCGGGGTTGCTACGCTTGGCACCATACTTCAAATCGCCTTTAATGGGACACCCCATTGCTGCCAGCTGACAGCGTATCTGATGGTGACGCCCCGTCATCAGGTTTACTTCCAACAGGTAATAACGCTCTGACTGACCAATGAGCCGATACTTCAGTAACGCCTTTTTGGCCTGAGGACGTTCCCGATCATAGGCGTACGACTTATTCTGCTGCTCGTTTCTCACCAGCCAGTGTTCCAACGTACCGGAATCCTCGTGAGGACGGTTTTGTACAATTGCCCAGTACGTTTTGTGGACGTCGCCCAGTCGGAACATATCGTTCAGACGACTCAATGCTTTCGAAGTACGCGCAAACACTACGAGGCCCGAGACAGGACGATCCAAACGGTGGACTACACCCAGAAATACGGCACCCGGCTTGGCATACTTCTCCTTGATGTACGCCTTCACCGTTTCCGACAGCGGAGTGTCGCCAGTCTTGTCGCCCTGCACAATCTCACCACTCTGCTTCGAGACGACGATGATGTGATTGTCCTCGTAGATGACCTCCATAGTTATTGCTTTTTATTTCGCGCGAAAGCGTTCAGCCTGACTACGAATCAGCTCTTCGTCATCAAAATAGTTGATGCGCATAGCAGCACGCACCTCGCTCATCGTTTGGGCAGCGACCTCGCGAGCCTGCTCAGTACCCTTGCGAAGGATGTTGTAAATTTCAGGAATGTCCTGCTCCAGCTCATGACGACGCTGGCGCATGGGCTCCAGCATCTCGTTGAGTATCGGGTTCAAGAACTTCTTACACTTCATATCACCAAGTCCGCCACGACGATAATGATCCT
>CADBSN010000052.1 GCA_902797255.1 uncultured Bacteroidales bacterium
GCGTCGCCTATGGAGGCGTCGCCGTGGGGGTTGAACTGCATGGTGTGTCCCACAATGTTGGCCACTTTGTTATAGCGGCCGTCATCCATGCGTTTCATGGAGTGCATGATGCGGCGCTGCACGGGTTTGAAACCATCTTCAATATGGGGTACGGCACGTTCCAGAATGACATACGAGGCATAGTCCAGAAACCAGTTCTGGTACATACCGCTCAGGTGGTGCACTACCGAGGCATCGAAGCGGTTCACAGGTTTATAGTCAGAGTGAGCTTCGGCATTTTCCTGAGTCTCAGTGTTTTCTGTACTCTCAGAATTCTCCAAAGCTTCCGGGTTCTCTGTATTTTCTAAGATGTCGTCTTTTGTTTCGTCGTCCATAAGTATTTTTAGTTACTGTTGCAAAGTTACGCTTTTTTTTCGATATTGCCAAATTTACGCAAAAAAACCTTGGCTATTTTAAAACTATTTTGTAACTTTGCCCCAGTCGAAACTCATAAAACAGACAGCGTGTGAAACAATTTGTACCTTTGCCCGCATAATTGTGATTGCTGATGAAGAAAAGTGCTTTTATCACAGTCTTGATAGTCATGATGTGGTGGCTGTCTATGCCACGCGCCTTGGGAGAGAATGCATCGCCACACGCTCAAAAAGGGGGAACTGAACAAACCGAGTCGCTGGCCATATCACTCAACAAGGCTGGCAATGTCCTGCTCAGTGAGAAACAGGAGCAGCGTGCTGCAGACTGCTTCCGTGAGGCAGTCCAGTTGTGCCGCACGGCAGGTGATCCCTATCTCGAGATGCAGGCGCGCCACGGACTCTGTCAGGCGCTGTGGACGCTCAATCCTGATAGTGCCCGTATAGAGCTGGAACTCCTCAACCGGCTCAAGGATTCGCTCTATAGCAAGGCCTCGGCAGAAACGCTGGTCAAGTATAATGCTGCGTTTGGCAACGATCAACTACAGGAGGAGAACCACTTCTTGAGCCGTTCGCGTATCTATATTATAATAATGAGTATCATGCTGTTGGCGGTGGCTGTCGTGCTGGTGATACGCCAGCACCGACTGATAGCCCTGCAGAAGAAACGGCTTAGCGAGGATACAAAGACCCTTGGGGAACTACAGTTGCAGTACGGGCATCAGCAACAGGACGGTACAGGCAATGCCGAAGCTCATGAGCTGTTGGAGCAGGACAAGCAGTTCCTCACCAAGACGATGACTGTTATCACCAATCAGATAGAATCCAACCGTGTCAATGTGGATGATCTGGCCTCAGAGTTGGCCATGAGTACCTCGCAGTTCCGTCGGCGACTTTTGGCAATTACCGGCGAGACCCCACAGGGCTACATTACCAACATCCGTATGCAGAAGGCCCGGCACCTGCTGGATACCACTCCCGATATGTCCATACTCGATGTGGCTAAAAGTTGCGGTTACGACGACCAGTCCTCGTTCACACGGGCCTTCAAGCGCTTCTTTGGAGTAACCCCAAGCGATTATATGGTCAGACTTCTGTTCATCCTCTTGCTCTTTACTGCCACCGTTGCCGTTGGAGCCGTGCCGACCAATAAGTCTGACGGCAAGCCGACTGTCAGCCGACAAGAGGCCATACGTCTCTATGAGGCCAGTGGCAGATACTATGAAGAGCAGCTTTACAATAGTGCCGTCATCGTTGGCGAACAGGCACTGCCCATGCTTCGCCAATTTGGTATGACCGACGAGGTGGCCGACGAGCTTAGCATACTCGCCGTGTGTACCTCGCGACAGTCAGACTACGAGAAGGCCCTGCGCTATGCCAAGGAGTGCAACGCCATGGATCGTGCCAGCGGCGACAAGGAGATGATTTCTTCGTCACTCAACACTATCGGTGCCATATATGTCGATGCCAAGCAGCCGCAGGAGGGACTGAAGTATATACTCGAGGCACTTCAGTTGGCCGAAGAGATAAACCATCGTGCCCGTATAGCCATGTACTGTGGGGCGGCAGCCGAGACGGAGTTTACCATGAATCACTTTGACGCCGCTCTGTGTTATATCGAGAGAGCCATACAGCTGGAACGCGAGGACGGGCGGCAGATGAAATTACGTGTGCGCCTGTCCCAGAAGGCAGCCATCCTGTTAGGCATGAAGCAGCATCAAGAGGCATTGGCCATCCTCGACACCATTATCCCATATTTTCGCCAAGAGGGCAATCGCCAATCACTGGCCATATCGCTCAACAAGGTGGGCTACACGCTGCTCTCCATGAGTCGCGAAGACAGTTGCACCGATGCCGAGAAACGGCGGCTGGAGCGGCAAGCTGTGCCCTATCTGCGCGAAGCCGTCAGCCTGTGTCACGAGATGGGCAATCCCTACAACGAGATGCATGCCCGCGACGGATTGTGTCAGGCCCTGTGGACCATCAATCCAGACAGTGCCCGACTGGAGCTTGAACGCTTTGACCTGCTGAAGGACTCGCTCTACAACAATGGAGCAGCCGACCTGCTGGCTCGCTACAATGCCGAGTTTGGCCACACCAGACTGACTGACGAGAACACCCAAGCCCGCCATTCCCGCGCTATCATCATAATAATATGTATAGTGTTGCTGGCCGGGGCCGCTGCGCTGGTGGTGATGCAGCGACGCCGCTCGGCACTTCAGCGCCGCCGACTGAACGAAGTCGCCATGACGCTTGACGAGTTGCGTCAGCAGTACGAGAACGAGCGTGCCGACAAACAGCCGGAACTTTCTGCCCGCGACAAGGACTTCCTTATCCGCACCATGAACATCATAGCCGAGCAGATAGAGACCAACAGCGTCAACGTGGATGCATTGGCATCGCAGATGGCGCTGAGCACCACCCAGTTCCGCTACCGCCTGAAGGCGATAACGGGCGAGACCCCACAGAGTTATATCACCAACATCCGTATGCAGAAAGCGCGCCACCTGCTCGACAAAGCCTCTTCCCAGACCACTATTTTAGACATTGCCCTGCGTTGCGGCTACGAAGATCAGGGTGCATTCGGCCGAGCCTTCAAGCGGTTCTATGGCGTCACACCCTCCGAATACCTCACCCGAAAGGAATAAACAACAACTTTTTCTACGGCGTATCGATAGAGGGAGATATATGTCCAATTCACGGTAATTCCTGTTCAGAAAAGGGGAAAAAGGTTGAAAATCCGTTAAAATGGTGCATTTTGGAAGATTCTGCACAACTTTCCGCGCTTTCTGCTGAACGTTTTGCAGCATTTTCGCCGTAACTTTGCAAACGAAAAAATTAAAATAACGAATCATGACAATTTTAACATTTTATTATTTTTCAATTAACAACAAACATTAAACCATTATGAAAAAGAGAATCTTTTTATGTGTTGCAGTGATGCTCTGTGCCTATCAGGCCATCGCCTCTGAAGTGATGTGTCTGAAGACCGACAAGGGGCAGTACATTGAAGTGGTTCGCGTCAGTATGATGGTGATTCCTGACGGAGGTAGCACATTCGACATCCTCGTAAAAGACGGTGAAGGTGCGGCCAACGTACAGAGCATCAGCTTCGAGAAGCATGAATCGGACATCGACCTGAGTAAGTATTCAGACGGTTCTTCAGGAAATGGAGAAGCTCCCGACTACTCAAAGCCATTCTTCCTGATAACCAACACGGGCAAGTACTTCTATATGAAGGAAAAACCTGAGCTGATTGCCAAGGATGGTAGCGACAAGTTCGATGTCAAGGTGGGCAGCACTACCGAGAGCGACGTGGCCAAGATTTATTTCTTCCGCGGTACAGAAGAGGATGCTGCACAGACTGCTGGCATCGACATCCCGAAGATGGTAGTTGACGAAGAGAAACTGACGCTGATGAGTCCTATCAGCTCGCAGATGACTCTTTCCGGTTGCGGTGCAGCCAGCGAGGCTCTGCTCTATACTGCCGATGGCCGCATGGTGGGCAAGGCGCCCGTCTGCAACGGCGTGACAACCATTCACGTTGGCAATATGAAGAGCGGTGTCTACATTGTCAAGGTTGGCAAGAAATCACTCAAGTTCAACAAGAAGTAATTCACTATCAAGTCATTAAGTAATAAACAACATTTTTTAAAACATAACCATTATGAAAAAGTTATTTACCACTATAATTATGGCAACTTTTGCCATGACCTCGTTTGCACAGGCAAACCAACAGTATTTCCGCGTAGAGTTCAACGCACCTATCGTCAACGACGGTACGGGTAAGACCAGTGTTGCTGCCATGGGTGACTCGTACACCTACTGTAACCCCGAGCACAATGTAGTCGTTAACGGCGGCAACCATGGATGGATTCTTATCCAAGGTGGTGGCAACCTGACGGCCTATGACACTCCTGCTGGCAATCTGACTTTCCGCCCTCAGACAGCCAGTATCTCTAACAACACTGCTTTCTTTCTGGAGAATGGCCGCTATGGTCAGGGTGGCGCAAAGGCAGATTGGAAGTATCAGCTGGAAAGCAGTACGTGGGGTACCGTCATCAACAATATCTCTGCCTTCAGCATCCCTGTGGAGAAAGTTGAACTGATTGACTCGACAGCTACTCACGACTACAAGTTCCCCGGCGACAACAAGAACTATCGTGTCTCTGAGTTCACCTTCAACCGCTTGCCCCGCAATGTGGCCGAGCTGAAGACCCTGCTTGAGGATGAGAACGGCAATCGCGTAGAGGCTTGCAAAAATCCCCTGTTCATCGGTGCCGTCATCTATCTCGTACTGCCCCGTCTGCTCGACTGTAGTCAGGACTGCCGCGACATGATTAACTACCTCTATGGTGTCAAGTACTCAGCTCTGTCAACCACCGGAATCGCCAACAACGACTTCCAAAACCTGTGCATTGGCTGGTTCGACAAGGATAGTCATGGCTACTACCAGCACAACTGCCTGTTCCAGCACTTCGCCGGTGCTACTCCTGGCAACCAGTACAAGCCTAACGGCAAGGGATATGGCTACGACAATGGCCCATACAAAGTACGTATCGGTTGGGACAATGCCGCCCCCACAACATGGTCAGGCAGCTTGAACGCTACACTTGTGAAACTGAATCTGTTCCCCAACCCTGATGCTGTTGACAAGGGTGACATGGCTTTCGAGTCTCCCTCTGGTCACGTTGTATTGCTCCGTCCTACCAAGAAGAATGGTTATTTCATTCATGACGTAATCAAGAGCTACTATGCAAAGGGTAAAGACCAGCGCGACGACGACTTCTAAGCAATACCAATGTGAGCAACGAAACAGGACGGGTGGAAGTGACAAAGCGGTGCACTTCCACCCGTGCTTTATTGGCAGAAAAAAGGTTCAAAATGCGTTAAAATGGGCTTTTGGAAGATTCTGCATAACTTTCCGCGCTTTCTGCTGAAGGCTTACAGTGTTTTTGCTGTAACTTTGCAAGCAAATTGCGAGAACGAATAAATAATATGACACCAAACGACAAACAAGACCGCAGGCATCAGACAGCCAACAGCTATACTGAGGAACAGGCAAGGCTTCTGTTCGCCATGCGCGATATGGTGAAATGGGAGGTGGAGCGGCAATTAAAAGAGTTGTTCAAATCAAAATTATAATTTATCAACCAATCAAAATATTAATAGAATTATAAACTTAATCTTTTAAAACAATGAAAAAGATTTTTGCAATTCTGGTTCTCGCAGCCATGACATTAACAGTGAGTGCACAAGACGCTGAGTTGAAATCATTTAATGGCAAGTTGTTCGCCTGCCAGTATCCTGCTGATTTTGAGGCTCAAACGCAAATCACTGATGAATCTTTCGTCGCTGAACACGCAGAAGATGAGTGTATGGGTAGTTTCAGTGTGTCCATAATGAATCAGAATCTGACTCCACAGCAGATGAAAGAATGGA
>CADBSN010000053.1 GCA_902797255.1 uncultured Bacteroidales bacterium
AACCAATTTAAGTGCTTCTTCGTTCATACAATAATTCCTGTAATTTACTATTTAACTATTCACTGTCAACTGACTTTAAACTTTAAACTTTGACTTCGTCCAAAATGCTCTCGCTCGGCATAGCTATGCAAGCATATCTCTGCTCTCACTTAATCGCATTTTTCAACTTTCAAATTTTTTGCAAAGATACGGTTTTTTTTTCAATCCACCAATACCTATAAGTGAGTAATCTCAACTTTCGGAAGTTATCGCTCCGCTCGAAGTTATTGAAGTTATCGGCCTTACGGCCTCGGAGTTATCACTTCGTTCGACAGCACTTTGCTGGTGTTAACACCTACTGTCTATCGTCGGAGCGAAGAGCGTCAGCTCTGGGCGGTAACTTCGAGCGTGGCGATAACTTCGTTAACTCCGTTTACTTCAATAAAGTGAAGCTTGCGAAACTTATATGAGTAATCTTATTTTGCTTCGCATAAAATGCTACGCCTTAATAATGCTCAAGCGAGCTTGGCATTATGTTCGGCTTAAACGCATTTTTCACTTTTCATTTTTACATTATTTCATTTTTACATTTTCCCTACGGGGGTCTTTTATAAAACAAAGAGAGCACATCATCACGATGTGCTACCCTTCCAAAACAACTATTTTTTAACCTTATTTCTTATGAGTTAACCTAATTACTCGTAGATACGAAAAACAACTTGATTCGTTTCCAGTAGTTCGAAACTTATGTAAGTTGTAAATAACAGAAAAAGTTTTAATATATATTGATTCTATCATTTTTTTTTAGAGTAGTATGTTTTCTGTCATTCTTACGGAATTCGCTCATCCCTTTGGTTTCGCCCAAAATGCTAGCGCCTCAATAATACACAAGCGAGCTTGACATTATATTCGGCTTAATCGCATTTTTCTGATTTTGGTTGCAAAGTTAGGGATTCTCACGCACGAATGTTTACACTATTCTGTAAAAAAACTTATGATTTTGTAACATGTGCTTTGTAATAGGCTCTAAGAGGGGGTAAAATGCGATGAATTGGGGGACTTTTTTCTGTTTTTGTCATTAAATAAATCATCTTTTTTCATTGTTTTTTCTTCATTTGTTATTCACGATTCGTTTTTTTTTACTACTTTTGCAAGCAAAAAATGCGATTAAGTGAGTGCAGAGTCAAGCTTGTTTGAGCTATGCCGAGCGATAGCATTTTGGGCGAAGCCAAAAACCAATTGTATAAAACAAATATTTGAGTGCTGGTTACCTCTTCGTCTAAGTTGGTTGGACAGCGTAATCAGGTTAGGAAGTGTAAGTAATACGAATATAAGTATCATTCATCAAAATCAGACGAACATGGCAAAGGAACAATCACAAATAAGAGAAAGGCAACGGACGAACCTCCGTGAGCCGCGGCGATATAAGGTCATCATCTACAACGATGATTTCACGACGATGGAGTTTGTGGTGATGATACTGAAGCAGGTATTCCTAAAGAGTGAGGAGGAAGCAGAGGCACTGATGTTGCAGGTGCATCATTCCGACAAGGCTGTAGTAGGAATATATAGCTATGATATTGCTGTGTCGAAGACAAAAAAAGCAATCAATATGGCTCGCGAAAATGATTTTCCTTTGCGACTGACGGTTGAACCTGAAAATGAAGACTAAACGACCATGGCAGAGATGAAACAGACATTAAGAGCCTCGAGGATACTGAACAAAGCCTACGAGTGCTGTAAAGATTACAGGCATGAGTTTGTTATGCCGGAGCATCTTCTGTTGGAGTTGCTGGGCGATTTCAATTTCAATGCAGCATTGAATATCTTCTATAGTACATACCAATTAGAAGATCGTATAAAAGAATATCTTGAAAGCGTAGAATCATTGCCAGAAAATATGGAATATATGCCCGAACCGTCGGAGCAGATGTCGAAGGTGATTGAGTTGGCTATGCAGTCAGTGGTATCGAGTAGTGCCGAAGCGCTGGATATTCCGCATTTGGCAAGGGGCATTCTCTCGCTCGAGGATTCCTGGGCCGCATATCTGTTGAAAGACAGCCTGTTTGGCAAGGAGGCTAATTTCATGACTCAACTGCTTAATTTCTGTGATTTTGATAATGAACTTCAGGAAAAAGGAGTTGATTCTAGTGATAAGGCGGCTTGGAAAAAGCTGGTGACCTGCATGAACGACCTCTATAAGCAGCAGAATCCGCTGATAGGTCGTGAGAAAGAACTACAACGAACCATTCAGGTGCTGTGCCGCCGCGATAAGAACAATCCGCTACATGTTGGTGAACCTGGTGTTGGAAAGACAGCTCTTGTGTGGGGCTTGGTACGTATGATAGAAGAGGGTGAGGTGCCTGAGCGACTAATGGGTTGCAAGGTGTATCAGTTGGATATGGGTACGCTGCTGGCAGGTACACAATATCGTGGTGACTTCGAAAACCGCATCAAGATGATTATGGATGGTGTGGCTGCGGATCAGCCCTATCCTGCTGAGCCTCAGCCGAACATCGTATACATCGACGAGATACACACCCTTGTGGGTGCAGGTGCTACTAGCGAGAGTGCAATGGATGCTTCTAATATGTTAAAACCCTATCTTGAAGCCGGAACCATATGCTTCATTGGTTCTACGACTTATGAGGAATACAATCGTTATTTCTCGCGATCGAAAGGAATGATTCGTCGTTTCCAGCAGATTGATATCTCTGAACCGTCTATAGACGAAACCAAACATATCTTGCGACAGTTACAACCTAGATACGAGGAGTTTCACAATGTGAAATACGAAGATATTGCCATTGACTTTGCTGTTGAGGCTAGTGCCAAACATGTGAACGACCGTTTTTTGCCTGATAAGGCCATTGATCTGATCGATGAAGCTGGAGCAGCCTGTGAAGTAAGATGTCAGATGGAAGAGGGAAGAAGAGTAACCAAGACTGATATTGCGGAGGTACTGTCGAAGACGTGTAAGGTGGATGCGTTGGCCATAGCAGAGGAGGATGACTATCAGAAACTTTCAACTCTCAATGCTCAACTTTCAACTCAGATCTATGGTCAAGACGAGGCAATCCGTCAGGTGGTGGAAGCTGTGCAGATGTCACGTGCAGGACTGCTTGACGAGAACAAACCGATGGCTTCGCTGCTCTTTGTCGGACCTACTGGTGTGGGAAAGACAGAAGTGGCTCGGGTGTTGGCCCGTGAACTGGGCATCGAACTGATACGCTTCGATATGAGTGAATATACGGAAAAACATGCAGTGGCCAAGCTCATCGGTTCGCCTGCGGGTTATGTGGGATATGAAGATGGTGGTCTGCTGACTGATGCCATCCGTAAGTCGCCCAATGCCGTATTGCTGCTTGATGAGATAGAGAAGGCTCATCAGGACATTTACAACATCTTGCTTCAGGTGATGGATTATGCACGACTAACCGACAACAAGGGGCGCAAGGCCGACTTCCGTAATGTCATACTCATCATGACCTCCAATGCTGGTGCGCAGTTTGCAGGACAAGCCAGCATCGGTTTTACTGGTAAGATGAGTAGGGGGGAGGCGATGATGAAGCAGGTGAAGAAAACTTTCAAGCCTGAGTTCATCAATCGTCTGACTAGTACGGTGGTCTTCAACGATATGGATAAACAGATGGCCACGCTTATTCTACAGAAGAAACTACATGAATTAGATGATAAACTTGACGCCAAGCACGTGAAGATGACGCTCTCCCCCGAGGCTTTCGACCATTTGCTGAAGGAAGGCTATACGGCAGAATATGGAGCCCGCGAGATGGATCGTGTCATCGCCCAACAACTGAAGCCGCTGCTGATGCGCGAGATTCTATTCGGTAGTCTCAAACAAGGTGGCAATGTCACCATCGGAATTATCAATTAGCATGTCGGTTTACCAATTGGATGAAGAACTCTGGTTTCCCGATCCTCATTTGGGCGAGAAAGACGGACTTGTGGCGGTCGGAGGCAGCTTGTCCGTAGAACGACTGTTGTTGGCTTACAGCAATGGTTTCTTCCCTTGGTACTCCTATAAGCACCAGAAAGAACCCTTATGGTATTGTCCGCTTGACCGCTTTGTCATCTTTCCCAACGAAATACATATCAGTCACTCCATGCGTCAGTTGATTCGGCAACAGAAGTACAAAGTGACAGTCAATCAGGATTTCGAGGGAGTCATTCGTGGATGCGCTTCTGCTCAGGGACGGAATGAGGAAGGAGGTGCATGGTTAGGCCCAGATATCATTGATGCCTACACTCTACTACATGAATTAGGCTTTGCAGCCAGTGTAGAAGTGTGGGAAGAGAAACGTCTTGTCGGCGGACTTTATGGTGTCACATTCAGCAATGTCTTCTTCGGTGAGAGTATGTTCTCACTTGCTCCTAATGCCTCCAAGCTCGCGCTCATTTACCTTGCCAATTATATGCGGCAAAATGGTGGTGTCTTCATCGATGCTCAGTTTGAGACACCACATCTACGCTCCATGGGTGGCCGCCATATTACATACGAGCAATATATGAAACTTATGGGAGAATTTTCTGATACCAAATAGATTCAATATGGAAGAAAAGTATTTTTTGTCACGAGAAGAAATCTTTGCGACTGTGTTGCCGAGATTTGAGGTAAAGCCGCTTGATGTCAGTCTGGCTAAAGCCCAGTATGATTTGCTAGAGAAGGTCCGCAATAAAACGGATCTAGACAAGTTGTCCATTGAAACGAGTTGTAAGTTTAACAGTCCAAGGCTGTCGTTGTCAAAGATAAGTATCAGGTGCTTTCCCGTAACAGGTTCTACAGAGATGTACGACATGGTGATGCGAGCTGAAGATAAAGAACAGGAAAACTTTGCATATGGGTGGATTACGATGGGTACATTTGACGAAATAGAAAAGATGCTAAATTCAAACGTATTCCTTTTTATCTGTAAGCGATGGGCCAAATGGCTTGACTATGCTCGTACGCAATACCCGATTGAAGATGGAATGTTGTATTACAATACAGAGTGGCAGCCGGCAAAGGCTGATAAACAGATATACAAGAACGATCCAGATCTTTATGGAATAAGTTACAGCCAAGCATACGAATTGAAATGTAGCCTTAGCCTATATTATAACCGCCTTTGCTCAAATGGACAGTTATTTCAAAAGGATATGGTCATGAGTTGTAGTCATCCTGGCGCTCCAGGCGACGAAGATAAATTCTCCTCGATGCGACTCCAATTACATTGTTTTACATCGGGTAGGATAGACTTGGTAGGTGAAATCACGTATAATGAGAATTTTACATATATTAGGACACGCATCATTGTCCACTCGTTCGATTCAATCGAAAAATGTCTTTGGTGGCTCAACCGTGGTGCTGCCACTGCAGAGGACTGCCATCTTAGGATGGGTGAGTTACTGATGTGTTAATTTATTCTTTTTTCCCTAATTTATTTGGCCATTTCATTTGAAAAGTGTAATTTTACAGCCGCTAACTAAGGCAATTATTATCTTTGTCCGAGTCAATATACTAATATGCATACAGAACAAATACACTACCTAAACACAGATATCCTGTTAATGGATCCTGGTTATTCAAGAGAATATGGTTTTGACGAAGACTTTGAACTTGACTGTTCGGACTTAGTTGTTGATACCTATGTCGATGGTTTTTACCATGTTATAAAAGGAGATTATGAGGTAATGCAGGATATGATAGAAACACTTGAAGATCATCCTGATCCGTTCTCACTCGGAGCATTCACCCTTGACACTGCCCGTATAGGTGTTTATGACTATCATAAGGCAATAGACGAACAACCAAGTCTCAAAGAACGTATTGAAAAGAAGGAGATTCTTGCTGCTATCATCAAGGATTTCACTGGGACAGTCACATCTGTCACAGACGAATATGACAATGCCCATGTCGTTGGAAAATCGGATGATGGAGAACATGATTTCTTCACCATCAGAACTTATAACTAATATCAATTGATAACAACATGGAAATAGTTTTATAATAATAGGTTATGAATACAGAAAACGAAATTGGTAAAATTGAGGCAGTAGAAGCCCAAAAGAAGGAATGGCCCAAGATTACAATAATTGTGTCATTAATAATCTCTGTAGTTATATGTATAAGAGGAATTCAGTTCTCCCAATATGAATATATGTTAGTAGTCTTGTTATATTGGCTATTGTTTCTCCTTTATCAGGTATTTCGTTTTTCAAGGAAGAAAGTTTTCCGATTTGGAACAGACGGATGCATTCGATACTATCGCAAAGGTAAAACAACATCTGAAACAATAATAATGTATAAAGATATAAAAGAGCCGGAATTTAACATCATTGATTTGAAGGTTAACGGTTATCATTCTTCGTATCAATTCACCATTGATTTTGGTGAAATAAGTTTCACCTATAGTTATGATCACGACGATATTCCAACAGAAGACTTTGACTATATCTGTGCACATAGACTCTATCGATGTTGGAAAAAATATCGTACCGGACAAGAATTTGATTATAAGGAATCAGACCGCATCGCGCTTGGTATGCTACACAATTTGGTAAAATCGTAAAAGATATAGGAAAGAATCAAATAATCGTATTATAAATGAAGGTTATAATAATACTGATAGCAGCTCTTCTTCCGGCCTTTCTCCTATGGCTATATATTTGGAAGAAAGACCCACAGAAAGAACCGACATCGTGGTTAATGAAGGCTGTGTTAATGGGTGTTGCAATATGCATTCCTGTTGCGATAGTGGAAATGGGAATAGAAGCAATACTATTTGGCCTTGATGGAGGGCCATCAACTCTATTTGGAACAACAACGATGGCATTTGGAATGGCAGCATTGCCAGAAGAATGTGCAAAACTGTTAGCTCTATGGTTGATCCTTCGTAAGAATCCACACTTTGATGAGCATTTTGATGGAATAGTCTATGCCGTTTGCATTGGTCTGGGATTTGCTGCATTAGAGAACATTATCTATTTATTCAATATAGACGAATGGGTGTCTGTCGCTATCACGCGTGCTTTATTAGCAGTTCCTGGACACTACGCTTTTGCTGTCTTAATGGGCTATTATTATTCCGTTTATCATTTTGTTGACCATTCACGAAAGATTGCAGCATGTATCCTTTTGGTTCCTGTAGCAGCACACGGAGTTTACGATGCTTTAGCCATGAGTGGCATGGTTAATCCATATATCGGAGGTATTTGCTTCTTTGTGCTCATTTGGTTCTGTATCAGGATGCATAAAGTCGCAAAATCCAAAGTCTTAGCTTCTATAGAGAACGACAAAGCCAAAAATGTGATTATTTGAGTGCTGAGTTATGAGTCTAGAGTCAAGCGGCAAGAGCCAATAGCTAATAGCCCCTTTTACTCTAGACCCTAAACAGCGTTCACTTAATCGCAATTTTGAGACGTAGCATTTTGCGCGAAGCGAAAAACGCGATTGAGCCGCTTAAGAAAGTTAGGCTCGATGAATCAGGACAACGTTGATAAGATGTAGATAGTGCATCTTCTGCAAGGAATGAATGCTGGCAATCAAGGTCTGTTAGTAAATATTCCTCAGAATGTCCTCTGCGCGATTGACAAGGCCCTGACGGTCTCGGACAACGGAATCAGAGAAACCAGAAGCGACGGCAATATCGAGATCGACTCTCCGATTAGTAACACGGGCATCCCATTCCTTCATCCGCTGCAATTGAAAATCGATGTTGGGCTCTGAATAAGGGATAAGTGGACGGTTTGGATCTCTGCCCATGAGGCTGCGTGGACCATAGTAGGTTGGACGTAGTCGTCCTATGGGTTGTCCCTTTCGGATTGCTGGTGGCAGGTAGCAATTCATGCATTGGCCTGTACCGAAGCAGTAGTCACATGCCTTGAGGAAAGCACGAGAGGGTTTGAAGGCCGTGAATTGCGAATTAGTGAGAGTACTTGGCTTGAACCCCGAAGGTGTGGTACCCATACCGCCGCAGTGAGGACATTTGTGGGTGTCTTTGCAATATGTGCAATGCTGTAGGTTGGCCCATTTTACCTCCCACTCTCCGATGACCTTTCCTTTTTTGTCCATGATGGTGGCAGTGTCGCCCTTTCCCCAGACCCATCCTAGAGTGTCACCGTTCACATCCAGTGACTCACCCGCATCAAGTTTTAGGTTTTGGTAGTGCCAAATGGTGTCTCCTTGTCCGCAATAGAGTTGAAGGGTGAAGAATTCGCTTTGCAGCCAGTTGTCACATTCAATAAGTAGTGACAATGAAGGTGCCTTCATGGCTTGTTGTGGTTTAATCCAATGGAATTTTGCTTTCAATGACATAGTTCTGTAAATGAAATAAATGATTGTATTCGGGCTTAATTCAGTGCAAATATAGATAATAATCATGAATTATTATCCTATTGAGATAAAATTTTTCACAAATTGTTCCGTAATGTTCGAAAAAAAGGATGATTTATTTTGTGATATAAGAATATTTTACTTAATTTGCGAATGTAAACTTAAATTCATGAAATGTAAGTACAAAACGCTACTGAGCGAAGGATACGAACGAGGCTACGGATTGCATGTAAAATATGTGAATGAGCGATATGGTCTTTTCAATCAGGAAGGACGCATGTTGTTACCTTGTGCTTATGAGAAGATAGAACACTTTGATGATGACGGCTATGCATGGGTCTGCCATGATGGCCGATGGGGAATGACCGACACACGAGGTCGACTACAGATTCAACCCCGATTCTTGCAGAAAGGTACTTTTGTCGATGGTATCTGTTGGGTACAACGAGCGGATGGCGCTTGGGGGCGCATTAATGTCAATGGTGATATCATTACGCCTTTCGTTTTTGCAGGTCACCATCCAGTGTTTGCTGTATTGGTATTCAAGCAGGGTAAGTTTTTTGGTGCGATTAACGCACAAGGTCAGATTGTGCTTCCATGTGAATATACCAGCATCGAGGAGGTTGAGTTGTGGGAAACAGAAGGAAGTTGCAGCTATGGCCGTTCCCTCACCAATTACAAAATAGCTCTTGCTAGTAAAGGTGAGGATAAATGGTTGCTTGACCGTCAGGGACAGATAAGATACGAAGAGCCTTTCTGCGAAATCTACTGCGAAGCACTTTGCTGCCTCCCCAGCGTGTATTCTCATATATACGAATATTGCTTTTATGACGACCAGATGTTCTTCGCTAAGCGGAAAGATCCCGATTTGCCATTTGATAGTCATACGAACCAACTGATAGGCATATTTGATGTGAAAAAAGATGACTTCTTCCTTCCATGCATCTATGAGGATATTGCTCATAAGGCTATTGGCAATCCTTGGTTTGATCGTACAGAAGGACATTTTAACGTGGCTCGGCGCGATGGTAAGGATGTTATTCTTGACCATACAGGGCGCGAGACTATGCCCCTTGAGTATGACAAAATCGAGTTTGGACGCTTGGACGAAGGTGAGTATCTAATACCTGCCTATAAAAATGGTCTGTGGGGATATATCAATGTATATGGCACTCTGAAGATATCATGCAGGTTTATGTGGGCTGGACAGTTTTATAAGGGTGTCGCACCAGTACAATATGCATCATATATAGGCAATACTCGTTTGGAAGACTATACTGAAAAACGAATGGAAGTAAGGTTTATCAACCATCATGGAACAGAAGTCGATCCACCCGACGATTATCCATATACAATATACAAATGGTGATGAGACAGTCTGGTAAAGTTGATAGTTGAAAGTGGATAGTTGATAGTCAGTTTTCAAGTTGAAAGTGGAAAGAAAACATATTAAACTATAAACTCAATAAACTGACTTTAAACTATAAACTTTAAACTTTATTCCAGGCAGCGGCAACGCCGCTACTGTGTTTTAAAGTCGTCTGCATTGGACGGCTTTTTTTCTTTTCTTGATAGATTTTCAGAAAAAGACGACTCTTCTATAAATGGACGGACCCCCTCTAACTCCCCCTCTATGGGGAGAAAGACATAAAGTTTAAGGTTTATAGTTTATAGTTTAAAGTCAGTTTTCAAGTTGAAAGTGAAAAGTTAAATGGTAAATGGTCAATAGTCAATGGTAAATGGTAAATGAATAAATGGTAAATGAAAGAGCGTATGGATAAAAGAACTAGTGCAGAAAAGGAATGGTTGCGTAAGCTAACCACAGGAACGGTAGTCAATAAAACCGAACAATCGGGGCCAGTTCAGTCATTGACCGTTATGCATGAATCAACACCATCCGAACGTGGAATGCAGAAGGGATTCAATGACGTGGCTGGGATGGATGACCTGAAGTTGCTTGTGACAGAGGGATTCGTGAATGTACTGAAGAATCGTGAGTGTGCCAAGGCTTTTGGGGTTACACCTCCTAGTCTGTTATTCTACGGACCAGCAGGATGTGGCAAGACATTCTTTGCGGAGAAGATTGCAGAGGAAGTAGGCATTAACTTTATCAAGGTGATTCCTGACGATCTTGCGTCAACACTGGTACATGGAACGCAGGAGAAGATAGGTGAGGTTTTCCGTACAGCAGAACGAAAGGCTCCAACGATCATCTTCTTTGATGAGTTTGACGCGATGGTGCCACGTCGTACGAATGATGACCGAAACTATCAGAATGGTGAGACCAATGAGTTCCTGTGCAAGTTGAATAATGCCGCAGAGAAAGGGGTGTATGTATTGGCAGCTACAAATCATCCAGAGCGTATAGATAGGGCGATATTAAGAACTGGACGCATTGATGAGATGATTTATGTGGATATGCCTGATGCAAAGTCGCGTGAGAACTTATTCCGATTGGCGTTGTCAAAGTTACCAGCCGACGAGCAGATAGACTATGCAAAGCTTGCCGACATGACCGATGGATACAATTGTAGTGACATAAGCTATATCGTCAAAGTAGCTTCTCGGAGAATGTTTAATGCAAGTATCAAGGAGAAAGACAAACCATACAAGGTTATCACACAGTTGTTGCTGGAGGAAACGATTGCCCAAAAGGCTCCATCTGTCACCAGTCGCGAGTTGAAAGAATTCGAACGGGTGCGTAGAGAGTTTTCGCCGAACGATAAAGAAAATAAACAAACCGCGATTGGTTTTCATATTTAAATGGTAAATAGTAAATGGTAAATGTTAAATAATAAATGGTATTATGAAGGAAAAGATTTTAGAAGTATTCAAGTCATTAGGTTTTGACATGGAAGAAAAGGACGAATGCTGCTATGGCTTCCAATATGAAGGAAAGCATTATCTCTATTTGTATAATCAAAATGATGAGTCTTTCCTGAATATTGCTCTTCCTGGGGTGTTGGATATGGATAATGAGGACGATTTGGCATTTTATAAAATAATGGATAAGATGAATTCTACGATGAAGTATCTCAAGGCCTATGTTGTTGATGATGGTATGTGGCTGTTCTGCGAACGCGAACTCGTGGGGGACGAAGACTTGAGAAAGTGTGTTGCTCGCATGATTTGCTGTCTGGAGACGGGAGCGAATTATTTGTTCTCATTAGTAGATGACTCCAAAAACGATACTGGTGGAGAAACGGAGGATGAGGAGATTACGGAGATAAGCGAAAACTAAAGTATTTATAACGATGAACGATATGGAGGATTGAATTATGACAACTAAGGAAACAATCATAAAGGTATTGGAACGGATGGGATACCGTCCGGAGATTGATGACGATGGAGACATTTATTTTTGGTACCAGATGAAAGCCATTTATGTGTTGACAAATGACAAAGATGATTATGTCTCTATCATGCTCCCACAATTCTATGACATAGATGAAGGTCAGGAAGCACTTGTCATGACAGTATGTAACAAGCTGACACGCGAAATGAAGATGATAAAAGTGTTTGTAGATCAGACTTTTAAGAGTGTAACTGGCACCTGTGAGTTTTTCTACTCAAGCGAAGAGATCTTTGAGCAGAATATGGCAAGAACCCTTGAGGTGTTTGGGGTATTGCGTACTTTGTTCCGACTTAAGAAGAAAGAGTTGGAGTCGTGAGGCAAGAGGCGATACAGTTGATAGCTGAGAATTGACAATTGATAATTGAACTTCTTGAACTCTTGAACTTTGAACTCTTAAACTGACTTTAAGGAGTATATGTGAATAAACCATAGTTATTAATATGGTTCTAAATGATGAGCCGCACAAACAGATTTTACAATGTTAGAGTTAAAAGGAAAGTATTGCAAAGATTGCAAGATATTTACAGATAATATAGAACAGGAAGCCCTTTCGATGGTATATCATTTCCTTGATAACCCAATGTTCAAGGATGCTAAGATCAGAATCATGCCAGATGTGCATGCAGGAAAGGATATCGTTGTTGGATTCACGGTTCCGTTCACCGACCATGTAAATCCTGACCATGTTGGAGGCGACATCGGTTGCTCTGTATCAACTACCATCACCGATTTGCCAATCAATCCAGAGGATTACCCAGCGATTGAGAAGAACATCCGTGATACGGTGAGGTTTGGCATGAGCAGTCAACCAAAGCCTGTCTATCCTGTGGCAGATCTCTATAAGCTTCTTCTGCAACGTATGCAGCAGGCTCAACAGCAATGGCCAGAGATGGTAGGCTCTATGGACGTGACGGAAAAGGGTATAACTGCCTTGCTGAAGCGTATTGAGCAAAAGGAACACTTGTTCTACAACAACATCGGTACCGTAGGAGGTGGTAATCACTTTGTTGAGATTGGTGTGACCCCAGAAGGCAACTACGCCTTCACGATACACTGTGGAAGCCGTAACCTCGGTCAGATGGTTTGGAAATACTGGAAAAACGAGGCCATGAAGCAGGAAGGAGTTACCAATGGATACTTGGTTGGTGAAGCCATGAAGGGTTATCTCACAGATATGGTGCTGGCTCAAGCATACGCAGAGTACAACCATCAGGTCATAAGCCAATTGGTGATGGAGGCCATCTGTGGAGGTAGTGGTAAGAAAGCGAACATCTTAGAGCAGATATACACCACCCATAACTACATTGACTTCTCGATGAAGATGATGCGTAAAGGTGCTGTGGCTGCTCCAACAGGAAAAAAACTGGTCATTCCGTTCAATATGCGTGACGGTTTGATTATTGCTCATGGTAAGGGCAACGAAGACTGGAACCAAAGTGCTCCTCATGGTGCAGGACGTTTGCTCTCTCGCTCAGATGCGAAAGAAATGATAGGCCTTGAAGAATTCTGCGAGTCAATGAAGGGAATATATTCCACGTCAGTTGGTACAAGCACCATCGATGAAAGTCCGATGGCTTATAAAGACCCCAAAGAGATTCTTCATTTGATTGAGGACACCGTTGAAGTCGAATACTTCATCCGTCCGGTCATCAACCTGAAAGCCACCAACCCTTAACCCGGATGTCTGCACAAAGCATGACACTAGGTGATGATGATAAAGTTTAAAGTTGATAGTCAGTTGATAGAGTGAAAAGTGAAGAGTGAAAAGTTCAAGAGTTCTCATTTTTACTCTTCTTTTTTCACTTTTCATTTTCCTCATTTCACTTTTTTGCTTATCTTTGCAAACAAAAAACGGATTATGCAAATAAAACTTTCATTCAAAGAGCTGCAGGGATATATTGCGCAACACTACAAGCGCGACGTTATTCTTGGCTATGTAGACGAGAAAACAGTTTCTGTTACCACCCAAGTCAAAGTGATGATATTTAAGAAATCTGTCGGATTAAATCTATCTGTCATTCGGGTGGAAGGAAATGATATAACCATCTCATACGGCAACGGGCTTGGCAAGGACATCATTGTCATGGGAGTCTTGACGTTTTTGAAGAAAGCCCTTCCACGCTATCAGGAAGTTGTTGACAACGATGCTAATACCATCACCATCCATTTAGATAAGATTAAGAACATAGAGAAACTCTTGGAATCCGTTACGATTGATCGCATCCGTTTTGATTCTGAAGGAATAGTTCTTGATGCAACTTTACGCTAAATAAAAAATTTAACCCGTCAACTTGCTCTAGTCGTAAGCCAGAAAAGTTACAACTAAAATCTGCGAATCGTATTTCGATTTTTCCCGATTTTGTAGCAAGGTCGTTGGAAGGTCGTAGCAAGGTCGTTGGTAGGGGGAAGGAAGGGACAAGGCTTTTGTAATAAAAAAGGAAATCTGTTGGGCTATCGTAGCTATATCCAA
>CADBSN010000054.1 GCA_902797255.1 uncultured Bacteroidales bacterium
AACAGCTCCCTTGAACAGATAGGTGTCACCTTCCTTCAAGTCATTGTTCAGGTTGAGCAATGAGCACGATATCTGTATCTTACGCTTCTCTTTCTTGAACAGGTCTTTCAGCTCCTTTCGTAAAGGATAGGCATCTCCATAGATGACCATCTTCTGCTCTGGCAAATAATCCAGCGCAAAAGTCTCAGGCTTTTCTATACTTTTCCATTCATAGCGCCTCCAGCCTTGCACCAGCATCAGCACATCAAGCGCCTGACGGTGTTTCTCATCGTCTGCCTCAAAGTAATAGTCAGGATTCTCCACAAATCCTTTCAGGTCGGACTCCAACAGCAGGTTGGTCATGATGTTGCCTGTAGTGAAGGTAGGGTCAAGCTGGGCTTCATCCCTGACTGCCACAGAGAAGGTCTGCCTCTTCAACGGATGGCCCTTCGGATCTGTGGCAAGCAGATTCAAGCGTATCTTCTCCAATGGTTGATATGGGCGGTTTGGAATACCTGCCACCATCACCTTTGCCTGCGACTCATAGCATTTGTTGACGAAAAACAGACGGTCGGCAAATACATTGCCTGAGGTATCGCAGACAATCACCTGGTTCACACCTTCGTTCAGGTCTTCGAAATACATCTGCTCTTCAACGGTAGCTTCCTGCTTAAGGTTGAATGTAGAGAGGCGCTTGCCTCTGCAATAGACATTCAGTACCAAGGGGAACTTCTTTGGCAATTCGCGACTTATATGGAACCTTACCTTATCGCTGTCCTGACTCACATGAAGGGCCACACCTTGCTCGAAGGGTTTGGGAAGGTCGAAGGTGAACCTGTCCTTGCCAAACTCGAAGCGCACCTTGTACTTCCTGCCATGTTTCACATTCAACGTGATGAGTCCTCGTCCTGCATGAATCGGACGGACAGAGTCGATAGGCTCACCATCCTCAAGCAGCACCCCACTCACATTGAGACGTTCCAATTGCTGGTTCGTTGCCTCCCAAGCCACCCTACATTTATGTCCAGCAAGCAAGTAGCCACCTTCAGGGTAGAACTTCACATCGAACTTAGGAGTCTTCCAGCTCACCTGATAGTCGCCTACGGTTATCTTCGTCGGCATTACCTTGCGCATATAGTTCGCTGCTGTATCAGGACGGCTGTAGACAGGGACTACTCTTGAAAACAGGTTATGATAGTCACGATAGTTCTTTTGAGGAGCCAGAGAATCAATCGTAAACCCAACATTAAACTCTGTATCGCTGGTAATGGCGTAGTCGGGAGCACCATGTGCGACTGGAAGATGGGAATAGCGAAGATCTGGTTTAGAACTATCTCCTGACAAATCTATTGTAACTAATATTTTTGATCCAGCCAAGAATTTAGGCACAGCGATGGCAGGCTTGCTATCTTCTAGCCTCCAAGGCATCAGTCCTTGCTCTTCATCAAATTGTATCCACGAATCCTGATGCCAAGAATCACAAGGCTCATAGGCGAAATTCAACATCCATTTCGTATAGGCTCTTATTTCATAGTACCCAGCAAAGAGTGTATCGCAAATGGCAAAACACCCGTCTGCCTGCCCTGATTTGTTAATCTGTAGTTGCTGGCGCTCCATCAGATAGCCCTGCTCATTCAGCAACTCCACATACAGGATGCGGCTCAACGGCTCAGGACTGTTGTCGTCAGCCAACACCACATAAGCCTTGTACCAGATGGTATCCCCCAAGAAATAGCAGTTGTTGTCTAAATGCAAGTATACCTTCTCCTGTACAGGCAACACCTTTTTAGGTTTCTCGTCTGGTACAGAAGCAAATGTGGTTACCAACATCAGCCAACTCATTAACACTAATATGTACTTCCTTTCCATACGCATGTTTAGATGGTTTTATACCTATTATACGCACAAAGGCAGGAATTGTTAATGCAAATATACATATTTTTTTAGAATAGCCAACCGTTCTGGTTGAAAATCTCATAATTTCCTACTAAGATAATGCACAAAGAAAGGAAATGTCAAGTGCAGAAAAACAATTTCTCTTGGTTTAAGATATTTTTCCCCTAAAGGCCACTTCTGTTCAGCGTCGTTGAACACATATTCAGCGTCGTTGAACACATATTCAGCGTCGCTGAACATATATTCAACGACGCTGAATAGAGATTTCTCCTAGGGGAAACAATTCTTTCCTTTAGGTTCAGGGATTTCTTTCCCTAGAGGCATACATTTTTGTTCCGATATACGGATGGAAGGGGCAGGATTTGACAATTGACGCCTTTACTCAAACCTCATGGTTTGTGCAGGGCGGCTGATGCTCATGAGATAGGATGAGCCGAAGATGACGACGAAGGAAATAACGAGCGTAATGGCATTCACCAAAAGGAAAAGAAGCCAATCGAATCGGATAGGTACGGCATCGAGATAGTAAATAGAGGGATCGAGGCTGACAAGATGGAACTGACTCTGCAGAAAACAAAGTGCCAATCCGATGATATTTCCCCAAAACATTCCACGACCGACAAGCATGACTGAGAAGTTGATGAACACCTGTCGTACAGAAGCATTGGTGGCTCCTAACGACTTGAGAATGCCAATCATATTGATACGTTCCAACATGACAATCAGCAATCCAGACATCACAGTGAACGAAGCCACACAAATCATCAAGACGAGAATCATGATGACGTTCATATCAAGTACACCCAACCACGAGAAGATATGGGGAGCCAACTGACGGATGCTGAACACTCCATACAGAGAGCCGTTCCTGTCGTACACCTTATTTATTTTATAAGCGAGCTCCTGAGTCACATCGTCCAGACGGTCGAATTCGTTGATGGTAATCTCAAATCCGGTTGACATATCGCTATCCCAGTTATTCAGCCTGCGGATGGTGTAGATATCCGTCATCACCACATTACGGTCGTACTCAGAAAGGTGAGTCTCATAAATACCACATACCGTGAAACGGCGGGCACGCATCCCATTCTCATTCACAAAATATGCATAAACCTTATCACCCGTCTGGATATTGAGATCAGATGCTATTCGCTGCGATACAAGCAACTGATTCGTAGCTTCATTCGCACTAAAATCAGGAATCTTGCCTTCCTTAAGATATTGATGGAAGAACGAGAGGTCGTAGCCCTCGCCAACTCCCTTGAACTGAATGCCTCGGAAATCGTCTTGAGTCTTGAGCATTCCCATCTTCGTGGCGAAACGCTGCACATCCTTCACATGAGGATTTTTCCGAATCACCTGCTCCAAGCTGTCTGTAGTCAATACAGGTAGCAACTCATAGTTGTCATCCTGGGTCAGACTGAGCACCTGGATGTGGGCGCCAAATCCGACCACCTTGGAACTCACCTGCGACTTGAAGCCCATCACGACTGCAATGCTGACAATCATCACCGCCATTCCGATGATGATACCTATCATAGCAACACGAATGGCTGGACGGGAAATCTGACGTTTCTCGTCGGTATAAGCATAAATACGCTTTGCTATGAATCGTTCGAAACTCAAAATAGTATAATTCAACTTTCGGAAGTTATCACTTTGTTAGGAGTTATCACTTTGTTAGGAGTTATCGCTGCGCTCGGAGTTATCACTTCGTTCGACGAATCTTTGCTGATGATTACATTCTTTGGTATCGTCGGAGCGAAGAGCGCCAGCTCTGGGCGGTAAATTCGAGGCCGGAAGGCCGCTAACTTCGTTAACTCCGTTAACTTCAATAAAGTGAAGCTTGCGAAACTTATATAATAAATTGCTTAGTAGTGGAATTGAGCGAACTGCCCAACTACTCTACTCTTCCTGGATAAGCTTCTAAGGCTTTCTTCAAGACAACCAACGCACGGACTAGGTCTTCCTTCTTCAAGACATAGGCAATACGCACCTCGTTACGTCCAGAACCAGGAGTCGTGTAGAATCCTGCCGCAGGAGCCATCATGACAGTCTCGCCTTCATAATTGAATTCAGAAAGACACCAAGCACAGAACTTCTCGCTGTCGTCAACTGGCAGTTTCGCAACAGTATAGAATGCACCCATCGGGATTGGCGAATAGACACCAGGAATGCGGTTGAGTCCGTCAATTAAACACTTACGACGCTCAACATATTCATCATAAACATCACGTGTATAGCTCTCTGGCACTTCGAGCGAAGCCTCAGCAATGACCTGACCAATCAATGGAGGACTGAGTCGAGCCTGACAGAACTTCATGACAGCCTTACGCACTTCCACATTCTTCGTAATTAAGGCACCAATACGAATACCACACTCACTATAGCGCTTTGACACAGAGTCAATCAGCACCACATTGTTCTCTATTCCCTCCAAATGACAAGCAGAGATATATGGGCTGCCAGTATAGATAAACTCACGATAGACCTCGTCAGAGAAGAGATAAAGGTCATACTTCTTCACAAGGTCACGTATCTGGTTCATCTCACGACGGGTGTACAGATAACCTGTTGGGTTATTTGGATTACAAATAAGGATGGCACGCGTACGCTCGTTTATCAGTTCCTCGAATTTCTCAACTTTTGGCAAAGAGAAACCCTCTTCAATGGTTGTTGCGATAGTACGAATCACAGCCCCAGCCGAGATAGCGAATGCCATATAATTGGCATAAGCAGGTTCTGGAACGATGATTTCATCTCCAGGATTCAGACAAGACAGGAAAGCAAACAGTACGGCTTCAGAACCACCACTAGTGATGATGATATCGTCGGCTGTGAGTTTGATGTTATACTTGTCATAATAGCCCACCAGCTTCTCGCGATAGCTGCGGTATCCTTGACTTGGGCTATACTCCAATATCTTACGGTCGATATTCTTCATAGCATCGAGCGCAATCTGCGGAGTTGGCAGATCAGGCTGACCGATGTTCGGATGATACACATGGATTCCTCGTTTCTTAGCATCCTCAGCAAGTGGTGCCAATTTACGGATAGGTGATGAAGGCATTTCGGTGCCTCGTACTGATATTGACGGCATAATATTGTTGATTCTTTGTTTTTCTCGTCTTTTATCCTTTTGACTTCTTTCGTTTCGAGTTGCAAAGTTAAGCATTTTTTATGATTCTGAGTCATGTTTTGAGATTTATTTGGGCATAAGGGAGTAAAGAAAGTAATTATTTCTTGTCTTTTCTTAAAAAAAAACGCAAAAAGTTTTGTCAGTTTTCGGAAAAGTACTACCTTTGCAGTCGCAATTCGGCGGAAGAGCATCAAAAACGCCTTTGAAAAAGGCCCAGGTGGCGGAATGGTAGACGCGCTCGTTTCAGGTGCGAGTGGTGAGAGCCGTGCAGGTTCGAGTCCTGTTCTGGGCACTATTAGGGTTTTAAAATGCGGAAATAGCTCAGTTGGTAGAGCACAACCTTGCCCCAAGA
>CADBSN010000055.1 GCA_902797255.1 uncultured Bacteroidales bacterium
AGTCTGATACTTTTCTACCGCTTCCTTTATCTGCTGATCAGATAAAACGGGAGTTAAAATGAAAACGGTTTCGTACTGATTCATAAAATTTGAATTTGTTTAATTTGTTTATTTCTTGCCTCCGCTCAAAGCGAAAGCGGCTGCAAAGGTAGTAAAAATTTACCATTTATCAATTTACTATTTACTATTTTCTTACAAAAACAAGTGTTTTTTCTGAAAAAAGCAGCGATTCTTAAAAAAAATTAGGTAGAAATAGTGGTCGTATCGTTTTTTTTTACTTACTTTGCAGGACTAAATATGAAGGCAGAAGATTACGGGTTAGAGGTTATAGAAAATCTATCAACTTTCAATTATCAATTGTCAATTATCAATTAAAAATAAATAACAATGGGAAAAGACATTAAAAATTATGCAGGCGCAATCATGGCTTTAGTTGGTGCCGTGCTGATGATTCTTGCAACCTTCGTTCCTGCTATGGCCGACTTATGCGACCAGAACTGGTACACCGCAGGTAGCTTGTTACTCATCATCGGTGGCATCATTGCTCACGTTGTCATCAACAAATTCTTCAGCGAAGAATCAAAGTTGGAAACCAACGAATAAACTTGACACAACAAGCCGTGCAATGCAGCACAAGAAAAAAGGTGGGACAAAAGTCTCGCCTTTTTTCGTAGCCTTACTCAAAGAGTATGACTAGCGTATAACCAAAGTCTGACTAAGGTTCTCATATCTCCAAACTTTTTGTTCAAAAAATGCTCTTTGTTCACGCATTTTGAACAAACCGTATTGTTTGAACGTATTTTTTAATTCATTCCCAAATTATCGAAGTCAAAGCTGTCCTCTGCCTTCTTAAATTCTACCACTTCGTCCTCATAATGATAGCGCAGGTTGTTGAATGTCTCGTATATGTTCATTGCTTCATTCATATTTCATTTGCTGTTCGACCCCAAGGTCGCTTTGTTTAAAAGAAAGTTAGAAATTATTTGCCTTAAAATCTGTTATCAAACGAGAAACAAACATGAACTTTGTCGAATGGGACAAGGAACGCAGTTTTGGGAATCAAGGAAAAAAGTTTCTTTAATCAAGGAAAAATGTATTTTTTTTCCTTGAAAAAATCTGAAATTTTCTTAGATCTTTTACCAGTAAGAAGAGACAAAAAATAAATGCATTCGCAAACGGAAGTGCCTTCTACCATTACGGGCAAATAAAAAGGCGGGATTTTATGAATCCTGCCTTTTTTGTGTCAACTCCACACCACATCCGCCACACTCAGCCCCGATGGGTGGGTTTTGCTTGATGATGGAGATGGTGACCTCATCCACACAGGGGAACTGCTGGAGGACGGCTCGACAGATACGGCCACAGACATGTTCCATGAGTTTGGAAGGTATCTGCATCTCTTGCTTCACGAGGTCGAATACCTTCGAATAGTCGACGGTATCGGTGAGACGGTCAGAGACGATGGCTGACTCGTCAAGAACGGTCAGTTGGAGATTGATGGTGTACCAGTCTCCAACTACCTGCTCTTGAGGCATGACGCCGTGATAGGCGAAGATGCGTATGTCGTGTAGGTTTATCCGCATCGTGAGTGTCCGCAGTTTGTACAGATGAGACATCCTTCCTGATAGACGAGGGTCTCCTGACCGCAGTTAGGACAAACTTGTCCGGCTGCTTTGGTTCCGTCCTGAACGTATTTCTTCAGGGCACGTTCCACACCATTCTTCCATGTGTTGATGCTTTCGCTTTCGAGCTGCAGCGAACCAACGAGTTTGATGACATTGGTGAGTGGCATACGGTAGCGGAGCACACCACTGATGAGTTTGGCGTAGTTCCAATACTCTTTGTTGAATCGCTCGGACAGTCCTTCGATGGTGGTCTTGTAGCCACGGCGGTTCTCGAACTGGAAGTCGTAGCGCTTGACTCCATTCTCGTCGAAGTTCTTGATGATATGTCCCTTGGATACGGTCTTAGGCAATGCGATGCCGTCTTCATCGTCGAGCACACCTGTGAAAATCTCGTATGGATAACCGTCGAGCAGTCCTACGAATGCGACCCACTTCTCTTTGTTGTTCTGGAAACGAACAACGTCGCACTCCAGACTCTTTGGACGCACTTCTGTCACCACTGGTGGTGGGCAGTTGACATCCTCCTTGTCTTTCTTCTTGCTATCGCTCTTGGTCGATATGAGCACACCACTACGGCTTCCGTCACGATAGACGGTACAGCCCTTACAACCGCTACGCCATGCTTCGATATAGAGTTGTCCGACGAGTTCCTCGCTGACATCGTTCGGAAGGTTGATGGTGACAGAGATAGAGTGGTCGACCCACTTCTGGATTGCGCCTTGCATCTTGACTTTCTCCATCCAGTCGACATCATTGGCTGTTGCTTTAAAATAAGGTGAGCGTTGCACGAGGGCGTCAATCTCCTCTTGGGTATATCGCTTCTCTGTGTCTATGCCGTTGACCTTCATCCACGTCAGGAACTTAGGATGATAGACGATGTACTCCTCGAACGAATCGCCTGTCTCGTCCACAAAATCAACATGTACGTTAGGATCGTTGGGATTGACCTTACGACGGCGCTTGTAAACTGGCATGAATACCGGTTCGATGCCCGATGTGGTCTGGGTCATGAGACTGGTGGTTCCTGTAGGTGCGATGGTGAGACATGCGATGTTGCGACGTCCATACTTCACCATGTCATCGTAGAGCTGAGGGTCGACATTCTTGATGCGGTTGACAAACGGATTTGCGGCCTCGCGCTTAGCGTCATAGACCTCGAACGCACCTCGTTCCTTGGCCATCGTGACAGAACTGCGATAGGCCTCAACTGCGACTGTCTTGTGGACTTCGGTAGAGAAATAAGTTGCCTCAGGAGTTCCGTAGGTCAACCCAAGGGCAGCCAGCATATCGCCTTCAGCGGTGATTCCCACACCCGTACGACGTCCTTGCTTACTCTTGTTGTAAATCTTTTCCCAAAGTTTACGTTCGCTTGCCTTGATTTCCTCGCTTTCTGGATCGTGGTCGATCTTCTCCTGAATGAGTTGTATCTTCTCAATCTCAAGGTCGATGATATCATCCATGATGCGCTGTGCATAAGCCACATGTGCCTTGAACTTCTCGAAATTGAAATGGGCATTCTTCGTAAAGGGTTCCTCAACGTATGAATAGAGATTGATGGCCAACAGACGGCAACTGTCGTAAGGACAAAGTGGAATCTCGCCACATGGATTGGTGGAGATGGTCTTGTAGCCTAGGTCGGCATAGCAGTCGGGCACGCTCTCACGAATGATGGTGTCCCAGAACAGCACACCTGGTTCGGCACTCTTCCAAGCGTTGTGTACAATCTTCTTCCACAACTGGCTGGCATCCACCTCTTTCTGGTAGGTAGGATTATCGGAATCTATGGGGTATTGTTGCATGAATTTCGCACCATTGATGGCTGCATTCATGAATTCATCAGTTATTCGCACACTGACATTAGCACCCGTCACCTTACCTTCTGTCATCTTCGCATCAATAAACGCTTCAGAATCGGGATGCTTGATAGAGACAGACAACATCAAGGCACCACGACGGCCTTCCTGAGCCACCTCGCGTGTGGAGTTGCTATAACGCTCCATAAACGGAACGATACCCGTGGACGTGAGGGCTGAGTTCTTCACAGGACTACCTGCAGGACGGATGTGAGAGAGGTCGTGCCCTACTCCACCACGACGTTTCATCAGCTGAACCTGCTCCTCGTCAATCTTTATCACTGCTCCATAGCTGTCGGCAGAGCCGTCGAGTCCAATCACGAAGCAATTACTGAGTGACGCTACCTGATAGTCGTTTCCTATACCTGTCATAGGACTTCCTGCTGGCACGATGTAGCGGAAATGGTCGAGCAGGTCGAACACTTCTTGTGCCGACATCGGATTCTTGTATTGCTGCTCTATACGTGCAATCTCATTAGCAATACGCCAATGCATATCGGCTGGAGATTGCTCGTAGATATTGCCAAACGAATCTTTCATCGCATATTTGTTGACCCATACGCGAGCTGCTAATTCGTCACCATCGAAGTATTGTAACGAAGCGGCAAACGCCTCGTCATAACTATAAGTAGGTTTTGTGTCCATTGTTATTTGGTAGTTGAGAATAATGTAAGATTTATCTGTTGCGTTTGATTTCGTCTGCCAAGTCTTCCAATTCTTTGCGGAACGCGGCATCGGTCTCTGTCAATCCTTTGATGTGTCGGATGGAATGCAGGATCGTAGCGTGTGTTCGTCCTCCCAAGCTGTCGCCAATCTGAATGTTCGACATCTCTGTCAGCGTGCTGGCCAGATAGGCTACGGTCTGGCGTATCTGATTGACGGGCTGACGACGACTCTGCGAACAGAGTTCGGTTTCTGTGATGCGGTAGTACTTGCAGACACCCTTCTTGATGTCGTCGATGGTCAGCGGACGTGTATCAACCTTAATGTAACGAGGCAGTACCTGATCGGCAAGCTTCATGTTGACTTCGCACTTATAGACTGCCGCATAAGCCATCAGTGAGTTGATGATTCCTTCCAGATCGCGTACGCTTCCGTTCACCTTCTCTGCGATGTAATTGATTACATTTACAGGTATCGGCAGGGCATCTTTCTTCACCTTATATGTAAGGATGGCGCGACAAAGGGCCTTTGTTGGTTTCTCTATCTCAGCCTGAAGTCCCCACTTGAAACGTGTGAGCAATCGTTCTTCCAGCCCCACGATGTCGATTGGTGGGCGGTCGGCCGTCAAGATGATCTGTTTACTATTCAGGTGTAGGTGGTTGAAGATGTGGAAGAATGTGTTCTGTGTCTTCAAGAGACCTGACAGTTCCTGTACGTCATCGATAATCAGCACATCGATAGACTGATAGAATCCGATGAAATCGTTGAGTTTGTTCTGACATACAGCTGTGGTATACTGAACCTGGAACAGATGGGCAGAGAGATAAAGCACGCGGAGTGTCGGATGCTGCTCTTTGATGCCCCAACCAATGGCGTTGACCAAGTGGGTCTTACCACATCCTGAAGGTCCATATACAAACAACGGATTGAATGCCTTTGCTGGATCTTTGGCAATGGCTTCGCCTACACTGCGAGCCAAGCGGTTGCTGTCGCCCTCAATGAAATTAGCAAAGGTATAGTTGGAATTCAGTCGTGAGTCAAGGTCGCTGACAGGTTTCACCTGTGTCATCACATCGATAACAGGCTCCTCTGCTGTGCCCTTAACCGGCTGCTGTATGATGGTATTGCCTTCAGATGGTTTGCTGACCTTTTTCCTACCAGCTATCTCTTGAATGGTATAGCTGAGCTGGACATCTTTGCCAAAGACTCTTGTGATTACCTTATATATTAAATGAATATAGGTCGTCTCAAGATGTTCAAACACAAAACGGCTTGGAACCGCTATAATGAGTTGCTTTCCGTCGAACGCCTGAGGTTCGATGCAGGCAAACCATGTGTCAAACTGCTTTGGTGTAATATTGTCTTTGAATATTTCAACACACTCATCCCACAATTCTTTCAACGCTTTCGTCATCTTCGTAGAGTATTAAGCTAATGTTTTACTTTGTTAAGCACAATTTCTTTTTTCAATCCGATTCGTTTTCGGTGATGCAAAGATACAACCTTTTTTTAGAATGACAAAACGCAAAAAAAAGTAGGTGAAAAATGGAAGAATCCGTAAGATTATTTATTTCAAAGACTTACACATTTGTAAACCAAGAAGGCGATTTTTCATGAAGTTGAATGCCCAAATAATGTATTTCAATGAATTAGGCGGTTTTACTTTTTGAAAGGGGCATTTGACCATTGTTAAAAAATCAAATGGAGCGCAATATTTCAGTGCTTTACGTTTTTTCCAATTGGACTGATTGGGCAACCCCTTATTTTAATCAAATTTAAATAAGACTATTTTTTATCTTTCTTTCCAAACACTGAAAAATGCACATATCGCGATGGATGAAGTCGTAAATCTTCGAGTAAACGAGAGGCATTATTCATGGTTGAATCCAGATGATTATAGATGCTCGGATCGTTCATCAACTTACCCAAAGTAGAATTCTGATTCGACAACTGATTGGTGAACAATTGTAGGTCAGAGACTGCCTGAGAGGCATTTTGGAGTGTTGTGTTTGCATTATCGGCCATCCCAGCCAAATCAATCTGACTGAGCTGTTGAGTAGTCGTTTCAAGATGGCCACAGATGGTGTTTGCATGCGTCATCAGCTGAGGCACATCGTTATGCATCAGACGGTTAACATCGTCAGTAGTGGTCTTCAAATTGTTGGTAATATACTCAACATTCTGCAACGAAGCTACAAGCGCCGGATCGTTGGTTAATGTGTTGACTGCCGAAAGAATCGAGTCGAGTTTGGGCATCAGGGCTTTGAGCTGTGGAACCATGTCGCCGATTGAAGACATGAGGTCACCACCTCCTTCACCAGGAATCGTGTCGCCCTTGGACAAGAGGTCACGAGGATTCTCTCCCAAGATGATGTTCATCTTTGGTGCGCCAAGCATATCCTTCACGGTCGTAGCATGACTATTGCGAGGAAGCGAGAAGCCTTCATTCAATTCGATGGCTACGGTCAGCATCTGGCGGTTACCATCATATACGATGTCCTTCACCACTCCAACATTCATACCGTTTGCAATCACTTCACCAGCTTTGGCCAATCCACCCACATTCTTCATCTCAACATAGTAGATATTGTCGGAACTGAACAGTTTCAGGCCTTTCATGAAAATGATGCCCAAATACACAATGACTACTGCGACAATGGCAGTGATGGCTATCTTTATCTCCTTTGACTTCATAATCTCATTTACTATTAGGCATTTTAACTTCGTTTTCTTTTGTCACGACTCGGCATAATGTGAACAAGTTCAATTCTGCACTCGCTGCTCCAAAAGTTTCCTATTTACAATTAAGCCTTATTGTCGTATTTACTTTTTTCCTGTACTCTTCCATTCGTTGATGGCTTCGCTGGCATTCACTTTCTGTCCGTCTTTAAACGCCACAATGAACGCATCAGGGAAACGGTCAGCTATCTCATTTTTCATTTTTACAATCTCGTTGTAGTCCGTCGTTGAACCATAAGTGTACTTATACACATTGTCTTCTTTGTACGAATCAGCCTTCACGCCCTTGAACTGGGTGCTACCTGGCACCAGATGCTTTTGCGAAATAAGGAATTGCACCTTGAAGACCGGTGGTGCGTTCGATGGTTGTACGGCAGGAGCTGCTCCTTGGGCAACGGGAGCTACGGATGCTGCTTGCGTTGAAGCGGCCTCTTGTTTGGGTTGTGAAGTTGGTTCTTCTGCAATTTCAGCATTTTCGATTGCCTCCTTCAATTGCATGTTGTTCTCCTCAATCTGCTTATCGACAGCGATAGGGTCAATCTTCTCCAGATTTGACATGCGACCAGTATGGAGGGTCTTGTAGCGTGAAATCGCGTTGTAGATACACTTGGCCAACAAGGAACGACCTTCATCGCTCATCAGAAACAACTCTTCCTCTGGTGTGGAGATGAAGCCCACCTCCAGCAACACTGAAGGCATATAAGTGAGACGCAACACCGCGAGATTTGCCTGCAACACACCCATATCTTTTCGTCCACCTGTCTTCACCATCTCCTCCTGAGCCAGCTTGGCAAAGTTCACACTCTCCTGCATATCTCTGTCTTGCATCAGTTCGAACATGATCTCACTCTCAGGTGAGTTAGGATTCATGAAACTGTATTTCTGAGCTCCGTCTGCCTCAAACTGAATCACAGAGTTCTCACGCTTCTCCACTTCGAGGTTTGTCTGTGCCGTTCGCAGGGTCAACGTGTAGGACTGAACACCCATCGGTCTACGACTGGCACTACGCTCAATCGCGTTGGTATGGATGCTCACAAAGAGATCTGCCTTTGCTTTGTTGGCGATATCGGCACGCCCGCTAAGTGTGACAAACACGTCGGTCGAACGGGTGTAGAGCACATCCACATCAGGACAATTCTGCTTGAGCAGATCTCCGACTTTCAGTGCTATCGCCAGGTTGATATCTTTTTCACGATTGGTAGTAGGACGTCCTACAGCACCTGCATCATGCCCTCCGTGACCAGCGTCAAGCACCACCAAGAACGGTTTGTTCTGAGCGCCCAACATCGTGGTTATGCAAACTGTCAGCAGTGAAAAAAGTGTGATGATATATAGCTTTCGTTTCATCTCGTCTATGATAATTCTTTGCAAAAGTAGTAAAAATAATCCAAAACACATCATTTAGAGCGCATAATTCGTCCATTTTTCATTTTTTTAATTTTTAAATTCTTACATTTTCCATATCTTTGCATCGCAAAAAGAAAGATATGGACAAAGAACTGCAACGATTCATTGCAACAGAAATCCTGCCGCTATACGAAGGTTTTGACGCTGCTCACCAACGAGACCACGCCACGAAGGTGATGGACGAAAGCCTCGTGTTAGCAGCCAATTACGATGTCAATATCGATATGGTCTATACGATAGCGGCCTATCACGATCTAGGACTATGTGAGGGACGCGAAGGGCACCATCTAGCATCTGGACGCATCATGCGGAACGATGAGCGGCTGCTACGATGGTTCACACCGGAACAGATTGAGGTGATGGCACAAGCAGTTGAAGACCATCGTGCTTCAGCCCAGCATGCCCCTCGTTCCATCTACGGACGTATCGTCGCCGAAGCAGATAGGAATATCGATATTGATGTCATCATTACCCGCACTTTGCAATATGGATTGGCACATTATCCAGAACTTGATGCCAAGGGTCATGTCAATCGTGCCCTGCAACATCTGAACGAAAAATACAGTCGTAACGGCTACCTGAAACTTTGGATTCCTGGCTCGAGGAACGAACACGAACTCCATCAACTATGGAACTTGATCGATGACGAAGTGGCCATCCGCCAACTGGTCGAAGACAAGTTCACCCAAATCATGTCACGTTTTAAATGATAGAAAGGTGTTTTACTGAAATTACTAATGTGAATGAAAAGGGTCAAGTTTTAACGTATTTAACTTTCTTTTTG
>CADBSN010000056.1 GCA_902797255.1 uncultured Bacteroidales bacterium
GAAAACTTGCATCGCCAAGTAAAAACGCTTCAGAAGATAGACATCGAACTAAAGCAAAGAGAGAAAAACAAGGTGATTGTTGTTACTGGCACAGAGTTGCTGGGTGAACTATCCTTCACCATCGATGACGAATAACAGAAAAGGAGGTATATATGAAGACAAACAGAATTATGAACGAGATTCGCAGCACCATCACTCCTGAGATGAAAATGCAAATGGAGTTGTCGGTTGCTATTGCTAACAGAATTTACGCAATCCTTGAAGCCAGAGGAATGTCGCAGAAAGACTTTGCTAAGTTGATGGGTAAGACCGAGACAGAGGTGAGTCGCTGGCTATCTGGTACACACAATCTGACGATGGCTACAATCTGCAAAATCTCAACTGCCCTTGGGGCTGATGTGGTTAAAGTGGCCGACTATGACTTGAAGCCTATTTGTGCATAATTCTATACTCTAGGCTGCTTCTACCCAAGTATCACTCAGCTTCTAGCCTCCTTCTAGGATGCTTCTAGGCTTACTCAAACAGTATGGCTAGAGTATGGGTAGAATATGGCTAAAGTATGGCTAAAGAGAAGGTGATAGCTGGGTGATGTGACGGAATCAACGTTGTCATCATTGTCATGGTCATTAGTTGTCATTAAGGATTTCGGATTGGTATTTCATTTCATAAAATTAGATATTAAGAATTAATACATATTTTATGAGCTTTTTTCGGGTTTCAAAACTCTTAATGACAATTGACAACTAATGACAATGACAACGTTTTCCCATTTTATGTTAAATGGTTAACAAATCATTCGTAGACCATCCAAGCTGTTTCGTGTCTTGCATTGTCAAAAATCAATCGCATTCTTTGCAGCCCCTAGGGGTAACAAAATTTCCCTTAGGGGGGAACAAAGAAGACCTCCTGCAGACCCCCCTCTGCCCGTTGGGCATCTACCCCTCTATGGGGAGAACTAAACAGACCCCCTCCAAACCTCCCCGTGGGGAGGACTTGAGAGTTTATTGTTTAAAGTTTATAGTTTAAGGTCAGTTGAAAGAGTTGAAAGTGAAAAGAGAAAAGTGAAAAATGCGATTATGCGAGTGCAGAGTCAAGCGTGCTTGAACTATGCCGAGCGGAAGCATTTTGGGCGAAAGCCAAAAATTAAAAGTTAAAAGTTAAAAACGAAATGGTCTGTTTGCTCTAAAGGTATGGGACCTGTAAACAGAAACAGGAGCGTTGTAAACACATCGCTCCTGTTTGTTATGTACTATAAACTCTTGACCCTCGACTCTTGACCCTCGACTCTTGACTCTTGACTCTCGACCCTGTAAACTGTCAACTTTATTCATTCGGGCTGTCGCCAAGGAAGGTGTATTCGAAATTGGAACTTTTGGCTGATGGATACTGACTGCGTGGGTCGACATCCTGACGGTTGCGAAGGTGGTTGACCACGCGCTCGTAGCAGTCGAGGGCACTCTGTGCCTTGAGCTTGGCATGGAAGCGTGTGTCGAGGTACTGGAACTTATTGGTGTCCTTGATGGGTACTACGCGCTTGAACACGAGTACGGCATCGTACCATCCTGGATTCTCCTCGCCCATGATTTCAAGTACGGACTTCTTCTTCTCGGGCACATAGGTGCCTGCTGATTTCTGCTCATTGCGGAGGCGCTCCATCTCCTTGAACTCTTCGAGGGTTTGGGCCTCTGTCTTAAGGAAGAGGATGTAGTTGGAATAACCTACCTTGAGACGGTAAGGGTATTGATTGGTGGAGGTGTAGAAGCTGTTGACGCGATTGATGACATCGCCTGTGAGCTTCAGGTCTTTCACCGTTTCAAGAAATGCAACAACCTCGTCCATGTTGGTTGCTAATGCATCCTGTTCAAAATATCGAATGTATAAGTTCATATAATTAAATTTGTGCCATCAAGTCTACAATTTTTTCTCTTGAAAAAACTTGCATCTGATAGCGGATCAAAACACCTAAAAAACGTCGGTTAATAAAAATACCGTTGCAAAGATAGTAAATTTAATTGATAATTGATAATTGACAATTGATAAAAATGAAAAATCAAGAGTGAAAAATGAAAAATTAAGAGTGAAAAACGAAAAATTAAGAGTGAAAAACGAAAAATTAAAAGTGAAAAGTGAAAAATCAACAGCATAAATCATAAAAATATCAAAAATGCGATTAAGCCGAGCAAAAAAACAAATAAATTTGATTTTTCTAGGCGTAGCATTTTGCGCATAGCGAATTATCAATTGTCAATTATCAATTGTCAAAAACTTAGGAAAATGTAAAAATTTAAAAATGAAATAATGTAATAATTAGGGGAAACAGCAAAAATAGTAAATAGTAAATGGTTAAATGGTAAATTATTTGTACCTTTGCCAAGATAAATTTTGAACGGATGAAGACGATCGATTGTTTTATTCCTTATAACGATGTGGAAACTGCGAAAAAGAATGTGGAGCAGTTCAAGGCATCGAACAATGTAAAACAGATTTTTTTGTTGGCTCATGACCCTTCGCTGCCTCAGATTGAAGGGTGCAGCATGTTGTTTGTCGATACATTGGAGAGTTCGGCAACCCTGCGTCAGATGGCGCTGGTGGCGAAGTCGGACTATGTGGCAATCTATGGTAAGTTCTTGCCTATCAAGGTGGGTTATGGTGCGATTGACCGTGTGTTGCAGATTGCTGAGACGATGGATGCGGGTATGTTGTACAGCGACCACTATGCGATGAAGGACGGGGTGTTGACGAAGGCTCCTGTGATTGCCTATCAGAAGGGTAGTGTGCGTAACGACTTCGACTTCGGTTCGCTGCGTTTTGTGAAGACTGCGTTGTTCAAGGCTTGCGAGGAGCAGTATCGTGAGAGCCGATGGAAGGCTGCCGCTATGTATGAGCTGACTTTGTTTGTGAGCCGTCAGACGGAGCCTGTCTATTATATCAATGAATATCTCTACACGGAGGACGAGACAGACCTGAGGAAGAGTGGCGACAAGCAGTTCGACTATGTTGACCCTCGCAACCGTGAAGTGCAGATTGAGATGGAGCAGGTGTGTACAGAGCATCTGAAACAGATTGATGCTTTCGTGGCAGCAGAGGATGTGACGGATCTTGCTGTGGGTGGCGGCTCGTTCCCCACGGAGGCTTCTGTGATTATCCCTGTGAAGAATAGGGCCAAGACGGTGGAGGATGCCATCATGTCGGCCATGTCGCAGCGGACGAACTTCGACTATAACATCATCGTGGTGGATAACCACTCGACGGACGGAACGACCGAAATCGTGAGCCGACTGGCGAACTATGATGCGCGTGTGATTCATATCGTCCCAGAGCGTGAAGATCTGGGTATCGGTGGCTGTTGGAACATGGCCATTCAGGACAAGCGTTGCGGACGCTTTGCCATTCAGTTGGATTCGGATGACCTCTATTCGCGTGAATCGACCTTGCAGATGATTGTGGATAAGTTCTACAACGAACATTGTGCGATGGTGATTGGTTCGTACAGGATGTGTGACTTCAACTTGCGAACACTACCGCCCGGAACGATTGGCCACAAGGAATGGACGGCAGAGAACGGTAGGAATAATGCGTTGCGCATCAACGGATTAGGTGCACCAAGAGCGTTCTACACACCGCTGTTGCGACAGATTGGGGTGCCAAACACCAGCTATGGTGAGGACTATGCATTGGGACTTGCTTTCTCGCGTAAATATAAAATAGGTAGAATCTTTGATGTGGTGTATCTTTGCCGTCGATGGGAAGGCAACTCTGATGCCGCCCTTTCGCCTGAACGCGTGAACCAGAACAACTACTATAAGGATATGCTCCGCTCGTTGGAGATTACTTCGCGTCAGCAGATGAACCAATATTGGAAGGGTAGGGCCACTCAGCAGGATGTGGATGCTTTTTTCGAGCGTCAGCTGGCTGACTGGAAAGATGTGGAGGAGCGTTATCGTAACCTCGAGGTGCAGACGAAGACCTTCACCATCGGAGGGAAGATGCTGACCATTCAACATAATCCTGCCCGTTTGGTATCGACCGGTGCGAAGATTGACAAGGCATCGATTCAGCAGCGTCCTTGTTTTCTCTGCGACATGAACCGTCCGACGGAACAATACGGACTGGTGATGAACGAACGGTTCCAGCTGCTCATCAATCCGTTCCCCATCCTGAAACGGCATTTCACCATCACCTCGCGTCAGCATCAGTTGCAGCAGATACGACCGTCTTATGCGGATATGTTGGACTTTGCAGAGAGGCTCGATCGGCTGTTCGTGTTCTATAACGGTCCGCTTTGTGGTGCCTCAGCACCCGACCACATGCATTTCCAGGCAGGGCTGAAGGAACAGTTGCCTAAGACCTGTCTGAGCAAACATTTCGAAATCCGTGGGGCTTCGAAAGAGGAGATGGTAGAGCGCTTCAACAAGGTGTATGACAGCCTGCCTGTGGTGGGTGACGAGACCGAACCTCGCATGAATGTGCTGACTTGGAAGGAAGCAGATGAGTTTGTGACACTCGTCATTCCTCGCACGAAACATCGTCCGGCATGTTATGAAGCCAAAGGCGAGGAGCAGATGCTGGTCAGTCCAGGAGCGTTGGATATGGCTGGATTGATGATTGTGCCCCGAACAGAAGATTTTAACCGCATCACTCCTGAGATAGCGGAGAACATCATAAAAGAATGTGGCGTATGATGGAACCGGAAGTGAAAGTAGGAATCGTCCACGCCCAAAAGATACGACTCACCCTCAATGGTAGCTATACGGCTAAAGGAGAAACCGTAGACGGCCCTCAAGATGTGGCCTACGAAGACGGTGGCATCCTTTGGAACGGGAATGTGTATCAGCGTCTGACATTCAAACCGCAGACGGATGATGCGTCGTTCTCGCTCTATGAGGTGACCATCGGAAAGGATTTCCATTGGGAACGGAAGGAAACGCAGACCTTCAGAGGCTTGTTGCAGTTTATTGTGGATGAAGGCCAGTTGTGTGCCATCAATATCCTGCCCGTAGAAGCTTATCTGGAGAGTGTCATCTCGTCGGAGATGAAAGCTACAGCTTCGTTGGAATTCCTAAAGGCGCATGCCGTGATTTCGCGTAGTTGGCTGATGGCCCAGATAGAGAAGCGTCAGAAAGCGGAGCAGGAGGAGCGTGATGCCTTCTTTTCTTTTAGGAAGACGGATACGGAACTGGTGAGATGGTACGACCGTGAGGACCATACATTGTATGATGTCTGTGCAGACGACCATTGTCAGCGCTATCAGGGTATTACGAAGGCAACCAGCGAGCAAGTGAAACAGGCCGTTGATGCCACACGCGGTATTGTGTTGTATCATCAGGGTCAGATTTGTGATGCCCGATTCTCGAAGTGCTGTGGAGGTGTGTCGGAGGAATTCGGAACTTGTTGGGAAGATGTTGACAAGCCTTACCTGAAAGCTGTTCGTGACGGAGCTGAGGATGCGGAATTGCCAGATTTGACGAATGAGGAAAACGCTCGGAAGTGGATTATGACGATGCCTGATGCCTTCTGCAACACACAGAACAAGAAGATATTGTCGCAGATACTGAATAACTACGATCAGGAGACGGACGACTTCTATCGCTGGGCGCTGGAATATACGCCAGAAGAACTGAGTCGGCTCGTGGCCCAAAACCTAAAGGAGGACTTGGGCGAAGTGCTTGACCTCGTCCCACTCTCACGAGGGAAGTCGGGACGCATCTACCGGCTTAAGATTGTGGGAACCAAGAAGAGTTATATCATCGGAAAAGAATTGGAGATACGTCGTGTGCTGTCTGACACCCATCTGTTCTCTTCTGCGTTCGTCGTCGATAAGCATTACGACCATTTCGTGTTGCACGGAGCAGGGTGGGGACATGGAGTCGGTCTCTGTCAGATTGGTGCAGCCGTGATGGGCGAGCAAGGTTATAGCTATAAACAAATCTTGCAGCACTACTATCCTGGCTCGTATCTGGCAACTGCATTAATGAATAATTGATAATTAATAGATCGAACATCAATATGCTAAAAGATAAAATTAAAAAGCCTTTTGTGTGGGTTCCTACACTCTATTTCAGTGAGTCATTACCATTTTCGGCTGTGATGCTGATATCGGTCATTATGTTCAAGGATTTTGGACTGACCGACGGAGAAATCACGGTCTATACCGGATGGTTGGGACTACCCTGGGTGATTAAACCGCTATGGAGCCCGTTTATCGATAATTTCAAGACCAAACGCTGGTGGATTATATCGATGCAGTTCCTCATGGGAATCGCATTGGCTTGTGTGGCCTTCACCATTCCTACTGCCTATTGGCTGCAGCTTACGTTGGCCTTCTTCATGTTGATTGCCTTTGCAAGTGCCACACATGATGTCTCAGCAGATGGTTTTTACATTATAGGCCTTTCGAATCGAGATCAGGAATTCTTTGTGGGAGTGCGTAACACCTTCTACCGTATCGGTATGGTAGTGGGTCAAGGGGTCTTGGTATCGCTTCAGGGACTCTTATCTCATGGGTTGATGGACGTCGATGGTTTTCGTGAGACCCATAATGAGATATCGTGGGCCATCCTCTTTGTCGTGATAGCCTTGATGATGGCTTTGCTGGGCTTGTTCCATAGTTTCATGTTGCCAAAGATAGAAGTAGCCCTACACGAGGACTTCAACATCAAGACGCAGATGAAAGAGTTTTGGCAAACCTTAAAGGTGTTTGGTACCAAACCACATGTCATCACGGCCTTGCTGTTTATCCTCTTGTTCCGTTTGCCTGAAGGATTGCTGACGAAGATTGTGCCATTGTTCCTTACACGTGACGTAGAGGACGGAGGACTGGGTATGAGCAACGTGGATTTCGGATTGATTTACGGTACGCTGGGTGTGATAGGGCTCTTGGCAGGAGGAATCGTAGGCGGCTGGGCCGTATCGAAATGGGGCCTGAAACGTTGTCTGTGGCCACTCGTGCTGTGTATCACGCTACCTGATGTGGTCTATGTGTACCTGAGCTATTTCCCAACCGACCATATTTGGTTGACAGGAACCTGTGTGTGTATTGAACAGATAGGTTACGGCTTGGGATTTGCGGCATACACACTCTTCCTTGTTACGTTCTCACGTGGTGAACGCAGCACGGCAGTATTTGCAATCTGTACGGCTGGACAGTATCTGGGAGGTGTGATGTTGCCAGGAATGGTGTCGGGACTGATATCGGAGAATGTCGGCTATCAGACCTTCTTCCTGATTGTGATGGCATTGTGTCTGGTCACATTTGCTGTCACAGCCTTGGTGAAAATAAAGGATTAGCGGAGACTTTTACGCTTTTCCAACAATTTCTTGTTATAGACTTTCTCGACTCTGGTCACTTCCTTAGAGGTCATGATTTTGTTCTGCTGAACAGGGTCAAGGCCTTTGAGGGATTTGTTGATGTCGCCAATCAGAATCTGAGAAGCCGATTTCAGCGAATTCTGTGATTTAGCGTTGTCAACACGTTCGATGGCATCGTTGAAACTCTTGATTACTTTTTCCTGAGGAGTGGATGGGCTACAAGCCGTTAATACGAATGCCAGCCCAATGGTGGCACAGAACGAAACGAGGTGTCTGTAAGTCTTCATAAGCAGTTGTTATTAAGTAAGGTTGTTTATATTGTTTAGTAGTAATTGCAACTGTGGGTGCAAAGTTATAAATAAAAAGAGGTTTTTGCAAAACAAAATACTAAAAAAGTTGAAAAAAAGTAAAATTTGATGAAGAAAACCTCCAATATGCATCCATATACGCCAAAAATACTAAAAAAGGAAGGGTTTCGTTTGAACCCCTCCCTTATTGTTCATGAGCAATATGATGCGCTTTAGAGACCGAGTGACTTCTTTACATCATCGGCAGCCTTATCGATTGCTTCGTTAGCCTTTTGCTTCTGGGCTTCGATTGCTTCGTTAGCTTTCTGCTTCTGTGCCTCTACAGCCTCATTTGCCTTGTTTTCTGCCTCTTTCTTAGCGGCTTCTGTAGCATCTGCAGCTGCATCAACAACTCCTTCTGCAGCATCTGTTGCGCTCTCTGCTACATCCAAAGGAAGATTTGCAGCTTTCTGTACGAGGTCAGCAATTGTCAATTCTGTAGATTCAGCAACAGTGGAGCTGATGGCTGTAACCTCTTCTTTGTTGGTTTCAAGGAAATCCTGAAGAGACTGCAGGTATTTCTGTGCAACCTCAACATTACCAGCATTAATCAACGCTTGGATGCGTGCCTTGAATGCTTCGATAGAACTCTGGAGTGCTGGAGCATCTTTTGCCTCGACATCTGCAGTAATCTCCTCTATCAGTTCGTTGAGGTCTTCATCTACGATTGCTTCAACATCTGTTGATGTAGAATCTTGATCCGTGTTGGCAGATGTGCTTCCATTACATGCGCAGAAAGTGGCAGTAAATGCGATTGCCACAGCAACCATTACAATAATTTTCTTCATAATGCTTTTTGTTTTTAGGTTATTGATATCTTAGGCCGTTTATGTATAAACGCCGATGCAAAAATAGTACTTTTCTATAGGATTACAAGCAAAAACCCTTTCTTTTTTGAAAAAATCACTTGTAAAACCACATAAAATTACTATTTTTGCAAGTGAATTGATAATTTATCATGAGAGTATTGCGTATAAATAGTAGTTCTGTTTTTGTGGCGCTTGTGTTGATGGCCATTATTCTCTGCGGATGTGATGAACATAGAAGATATGTGGGTAAGATGCATCATATTGTTGTGTTTCACTCATGGTCGGACGAGGGTGATGAGGGTGAGACTTTTTCCAAGACCATGGACGAAGCTCTAGAGTATCACAGAATGTACGCAACGGTACACCATATTTATCTTGATATGGCCAGTCATACTCCTGACGAAATCGATAAAACATTTTGGGATTCGTATGCAGATTCCTTGAAAGCCTGGAAGCCTGAACTGATATTAATCAATGATGACCCGGCGATGCAATGGATGATGAGAGGCAAGCACGATGATGTTTTTAAAGAACTGCCCGTCGTCTTTGCCGGTGTCAACAGTCCGGATTTGGAATGGTTGCAAGACTACATGAATGTCACAGGATTCGTAGACAGATTAGAGGTTCCTAAGACTTGTGAGATGATTACGAAGCTGACAGGCGAAAAGACAATCATCATTGAATTGGACAACTATCCACACGACCGTTTCCTGCGCGAATTGATTAAGGATGACTTAGCCGCAGACTCCGGATTTATCGATAATAGCGATTTCCATTTGGAATTAGGTTCTCCAGAATACGAGGAGGCCATCAAGAATCAGACCTGCGTGATGATGGTATCATGCCAGAACCCATTGTTAGATATTGAACCGTCACGAAAGGAAAAGACCATCAAGATGATGAAAAACCTGATGAAGAACGCACATGATTATACGTTCTTGCAGGTGAAGTTTGATGTGTATAGTAATACTTTGCAGACTCGTGGCGGAAGACCGATGTTCACCTGTATCCGCGAGCAGTTTAATCAACCGGACAATCCTAGAATCATCGGTGGTTACTTTACGGATCTCCGTACTCAAGTGTTTGACCAAATTCAGTATGCAGCTGCAATTTTGGAGGACGGACAGACCCCTGATGCCATACCGATATCATTGCATTCCAAGGAACATCTGATTGACCATAACGCAATCGCTGCATTTAACCATCAGGAGTCGCGCCATTTGGATATGTTGGGGGGATTGAGAGAAATCCTTGTTGAAGGATGGGGCGAAGAGTATAATATCGTCAACACTCCATTCTACTTGAAGAACCGTCGATACTGGATTGTCGGTGTGGTTCTGTTCATTATTGCTTTTTGCATCGTCACTTCTTGGGTGGTGAAATTTATCAATAAACGAGTGACGGCTTATCGTGAAAAATTGACAGAAGAGATGGACGAGGCGTTGAACTTCCGTCGTAACATCCTTTCGGATGCAGATTCCGCAGTATGGAAGTTTACGCATAATTCCGTGCAGTTTACGAGTGAGTTTGCGAAGACGCATGGTATCAAACGTAGAATGAAATTCTCTGTATTTGAGAAGCATATCCATCCGGATTATATGAAGGAATGGAACAGACTGAAGAATTACCGTACAGACTTAGGCCGCAGACGACTCAGATTGCAGATAGAGTTTCAACGAGGCTCGGGCTGGCATTGGTATGACTTTATATATAATGTAACAACAGAGGCCAGTTTCCGATGGGAGTTGAACGGACTGATTATCAGTACAGATGAGGTGATGACTCAGAAGCAGCAACTGATGGATGCTGTGAAGGATGCGAAAGAAGTAGAACTGAAAGAGAAGTTCCTTGCTAATTTCCGACATGTCTTGCAAGAACCATTGCAGACGGTTCTGAGGAATGCTCGTAAAATCATTTCAGGTACAGAGCAACAGACAGAAGAGCAGCAAGAACAATATAACAAAGAACTCCATCAAGGAGCAACAGAGCTGATTGGGAATATCGATGCACTTGTTGCTGAGGTTCAGCCTATTGTGAATACTGCTGATGCAAGTTCTACACTTGGGACAGAAACGACAGGATTGATTTAAAGAGTGATTGACGAATTGAACAATAGAATAAAATTGAAGAAGGCATTCTACATATTGCAGAGAGTGATGGTGCTAGCTGGCATGATCGGATTGTTGTATGGATGTACCCCCAAACGTTCGATTAAAGTGCTGGTTGTGCATCAATATAATGAAGAGCTGGTTACCTATGACCCATTCGATGAAGCCATCATTGACGAATTCAGAGACGAAGGATACGATCCTACAATCGTGAACTATTACATGGATTTGGAAGATCAGGCTCAGATGGATTCGCATAAGATTTTGGTGGAGATGCGTGATTCGCTTCAAAAGAGGAATTGGACACCGGATGTGATTCTTGCGGAAGGAGACAGAACTTTGTTCCAATGGAATAAATCGGATAACGAATCCGTCCTGTCATGGTGTAAAGAGATTCCGATTGTGTATGGAGGAATTCGTTACTACAATATTCCTGTCTTTGCAAATAAAGAAAATTCATATATCATCTCTGAGCAGATAAACATGCGCAGGAATATGGATATCATCACCCGACTGACACATAGCAAGATTGTCGCTATCGAGTTGGACCATTACCACGAAGACTCGTTGATTTATACTCAGATCAATCATCAGTTGGGTAAATCACCATATTCTGTAGTCAAAGATAGTACGGGATATGTGCAAGGACGATTGGATCCCGTCATTCATTGTAATGATACGTTAGACATTTATTTCTATTCTTCGGAATGGGACGAAGAGAGTACGGGTATGTACGCTATGTCGGCAGATGCCGATCAGACGGATTCGCTGATTGTGCCTACTATTATGAATCGACAGGTGCTGTTGGACAATATGTATCAAAATGCCTGGAGATATCCGGTTCTTGTTCCTAAAAAAGATGTGTGGTGTGAAGCCATCTCGTCAAAGACCTATCGGCCACAGTTTACAACCTGCCATGAGTTGTTCCAAGATGGAAAAGGCTCTTATCTTGCGGGCTACTTTACCAGCTATCCTATAATGGCGCAAGATATGGTTCAGGTGGCTGTTGGGGTACATGAGGGCAACAGGATGCCAAAGAGGAGTATGCATAGCCAGAATGCTCACATGGATTATATCGCGATGAAGAAGTTGGGCATGAAATACGGTGATTACAAAGATGACTTCATCATCGACAATGCTCCAATGAAGGTGACAGATCCGCTGCTTTATAGTATTGTGACCTTTGGATATATCGTATTGGCAGTCTTGGTTATCTTAATGGTTACCCTGATTTGGTTGAAGAATCGAAAGGATTCAATCCGAAACATTTCGGCCATGCTTGATGAAGAAAGGGAGATGAACCAGTTGGCGATAGATGCCTCAGGAAACTTCTATTTCTCAACGTTGAAAGGTTTGGAGCGTGTGTTAGACAGTATGGCTCCAGATCAGGAAAAATGTAAGGACGACATCAACAAGTCGTTGAAGGATATGGGTACGCATACTCATTCATACCGTGTTAGGGCTGCGATGGACGAAGAGAAAAATATGGCGTGGTGGAATTTGCGATATCAAGTTAATTACAATACTGCTGTTGGTTTTAATATCGAGGGATATTTGCTCAACGTGAATGATGATGTGAACTATGCCAACGAAATGGAGCAGATTCAGAAGATTGCTGATGAGACCAAGCGTACAGAGGGGTTCCTTTGGACGATGGCGCATGAAATACGTACACCACTCAATTCTATTGTGGGTTTCTGTGATGTGATTAAGATGATGGGTAATGAAATGAGCGAGCAGGAGTGGACACAGATTGTTCAGGGAATAGAGTCGAATAACCAGTTGCTTGAAAAGATTGTGTACGATATGGAGGGATACTCACGTGCTGTTGCTCACGAGGTGGTTTATGAAAAGGAACCAATCAATGTGGATGATTTGATGGAGGAAGTGTTTTCTGAGAATTCTTCTCGTTTTGAGAAGCAGGGATTGAAGTTCAATCTGGTAAAGGGACGTAGCGATGTGCAGGTGAATGCTGACAGAGGAAGATTGAAAGAATCATTGTGTCAGTTGGTTGATAACGCATTAAAATTCACTCAGAAAGGTAGTGTCGCTTTGGGTTGGGAGTATAATCTGGATCATGGAAATGTAGAATTGTTTGTGGAAGATTCTGGAATCGGTATTAACGCAGAAGACCTACCTCTCATTTATGATATGTTCTGGAAGAAAGATACATTTGTTCCTGGTGTAGGTATCGGTCTGGCTTTAGCCAAGACCTATATTGAAGCAATGGGTGGAAAAATATCTGTGGTGAGCGAAAAAGATCTAGGAAGCCGTTTTATTGTTGTATTAAAAGTGATTGAATCAGCATGAAATTGATAAAATACATATCATTCGTTATTGTCACAACCTTCCTGTTGATAGGATGTGGTAGAGGCTCTGGTGAAGATGCTGATTATCGTGTTTTTGTGATTCACTCAAACGATAGCATTGGTGAGGATGGAGCCCCCTATCAGCAGTATATGGCAAAACGTTTCGAGGAAGAAGGAATCAACGCAAAAATCTCCCACTTTTATGCCGATTTTATTCACACGCCAACGAAAAATCTGATTGTTGAAAGTTTGGAGGGTTTGAAGAGGTTGAAGAAATTTAACCCCGATGTGATTATTGTCGACGGAGACGGAATGACGAATATACTCCTCAAAGATGTCAGTAGTTTCTCTCCTGAGGCTGAGGCAGAGAAGAGGGCAGTCTTTGAGAAAATACCAATAGTGTTTGGTGGTGTCAATCAGTTGGATCGTGAAGCTTTGTCTCACCACAAGAACATGACAGGATTTGTTGACGAGATAGACTTGAAACGTAATTTGGAAATCGTCAATAAGATTACCGGTAGTCATAATGTGCTGATAGAACTTGACCATTTTGCGAACGATTCTTTGTTACAGCGTGATTTGAAACGACAGATTCAGGATAGTAGATTTGTTGACAACTCAGACTTTCATGTGCATAAATTAGATGTTCAGTCGGTAGCAAAAGAGTTTCCTGATAAGATTGTGGTTAGTTTCATCTCTTCTGCAGAACCAGAAACCAATAGCTGTTTCGATGATCCTTTGTTGATGTCCTTTGGAAAAGACCGTGCGTTGTTGCGTGGGTTGTTGCATACTTTGAAGGGTAATTGGCTGCTACAGGTAAAGAACGATATCTTCAGCAATAGCTTCCTTCGTCATACAGAGCATCCTCAGTTTACGGCGATTCGTGCAAAGTTTAACAATCCAGAAGAAGTGCGTTTGCTGGGAGGTTACTTCTCGCTGATGGAGACGCAGGTCGATGATGTTGTGGGTTATGCCGTACAGATTCTGCACGGAGCGAACCCTCAGAGTCTCCCCGTCAAGATTCATAACTCCGACTATTATATGGACTATAATGCCATGATCAAATGGACGGCAACACCGATGGATTATGATGACTATAAAGATAGTTTCACGATTCTTAATGTTCCATTTAAGGTGCGTCATCCATTCGTCTTTTGGATTTGTGTCTTATTCCTGGTAATGTTAGTTTTTGGAATTATCAGCTATTTCGGTTATTATATGCTGAATTATAAATCGGCAAATGAGCGTATCATGACAACGATTATGCGACGTGAGAAAATCCGTCGTTTGATGTTGATTCATTCTCAGAACTTGATTTATTGGTTTATTGACAATGATCAGATACGTCTGCAAAAAGGATTTGCTGATAAGTACGGACTTCCTCAGGAGATGCTACTTGATGACTTTGGAAAGATGGTCATGAAAGATAGCGTTTTTGCCTGGAAACTGATTACAGAGTATGGTGATGAGACTGGCTCTAACAAAGTGCGAATACATCTGCAACTTACGCCAGAGGAAGCACATTGGATAGAATTCCGCTTCAATTCTACGCATGAATTAAGGCGTAAACGCTCGTTGATGGGAACGGCGGTGATCTGTGATGAAGAAGTGGAGGAAGAGGAGAATATTGATCGCTTGAACGCTATTGCCAACGAGAGTGTGTTGCGTCAGTCATTCCTCAGCAACATGAGTCGGAACATCCGAAATCCGTTGAACGGTGTGTTGGGTTTCTCACAATTGATTGCTGCGGATGATTTGCAGTTCAGCAAAGAGGAGTTGGAAGACTTCAATCAACAACTGAAAGAGAATGCCCAAGAGATTATTCAGGCAATAGAAGATACGTTGCAGGAGTCACGTCATGAACTTGAAGACATAGAGTTGCGACCGATTGCTACACCTGCCCGTGATTTCATGAATACCATTTATCAATCTAATCAATTGATTATGCCGTCACACCTCCAGTTACGTTTGATGTGTGATGCTGAGGATGCGTTTGTAATGATGGCTCCGGCCTATACGCGTACTGTCATGAATGAATTTATCAATAACGCGATCAAATACACGGTGACAGGATATATCGAGATAGGGTATACAGTATTGCTAGGAAAAGATTTAGTGAAATTCTATTGTAAGGACACGGGTATTGGACTTAGTGAGGAAAATCTTCCGCGTGTCTTCGATAGTCATTTCAAAGTACTTGAATACGAAAAAGGTGCAGGTCAAGGACTCGCAAATGCCAAGACTATTATTGAAAAGGAAGATGGTGAAATCGGTGCTGAGAGTCAAGAAGGGGTTGGCAGCACGTTCTGGTTTACGTTGAAAAAAATCGATGCCAATCTTGTTGCGGAATTGGAAGAGAAGGAAAAAATGCAAGTATAACGAATGAGAAAAACTATCATATATATCATGACCATCATTCTCTCAGCATTATTGTTGGGAGGCATATTGGCATGTAATAACGAAAATAACCAGCGTAAGCATGTGCTTATACTTCTGACCAATGATAGTCAGCATGTCCAGTATACTGATTTCGTCAAGGAAATCCAGCAAACCATTGAATTGAGTGGCTATGCTACTGAATGCAAGGTGGTGTATATGGATCTCGAATATGCGCCAGATGCTGCATATACAGTATTGCGTCAGATGAATGATTCATTGCAGAAGATTGGATGGGTTCCAAATGTTATCATCACAGAGAACGACCGTTCAGCTCGTATTCTACTCGCTGATACTTCCAATACGTTCTTTAATTTGAAGCAAACGCCAATCGTACTTGGATCGATTAGCTACCCTGAGGAGATTAATCTAGAAGGAAGGACCAATATCTGTATGTGGATCAACAAGATTGATTTTTATGAGAATATCAAGCTTGCATATTCATTGTCGGGCAGCAATCAAGTACAAATAGAACTAGATAATTTCATCTATGATGTGCTGATACGACGTGAGTTGAATGAGGCCATCAGTCGTCCTCCGTTTGTCAGGAATTTCGACGGGGAGTTGGGGCTTTTTAGTGAGCAGCAACTTTCGGAGAAATATAAAGATAGTATCGTGGTCACTACTCAAAGAATCGATTATGGCTGGTACGATATCCATAATCCAAGCGATACAGTTTTGAAACGTAGGGAGCAACTGCGTACTTTCTTTAAGCAGTCGAGTAAGTATCCTACGCTTGTGGTGAAGAAAGATTTCTATTGCGATGCGATTGCCACAAAATCCAATCTCCCGCAATATACAGCCATTGCTACAGATTTTGCTGATGGAATGGGTAGTTATCTTGCTGGTTACTTCGCAAGTTATAGTACGATTGCTCACGATTGTGGTTTAGCTACAGCCCGTATATTTAACGGTGCTAATCCACGTAGCATCAGTGGGCAAGCCCATAAGAAGTATTTCTGGATGGACTATGATGCCATGCAGAAAATGGGTATGAAGTACGATGATTATATTGATCAATTCCGCATCGTTAACGCTCCGTTTGAAATTGAGCATCCAACGTTGTATCTGGTGCTTATCATTTCTGGAGTTTTATTCACACTACTTGTTTTGTTCGGTATATGGCTTATCGTTTCAAAGATGCGTAAGGGTTTGCAGGAAGAAAAAATGCAGGTAATAGGCCGTTCTCGAAACATTAGCCGATTGTGTTTGAACAGTATTGAGAATATGCCTATCGAGACAATAGACGATATCAAGAAATATATTTCATTAGCTCATCCTAAGAGTAAGAAAGAAATAGACCAGGTTCGCGAGAGTCTCAACAAACCAGGCTCTTACAGTTTCCTTATTTATTGTGCTCCAAAGGATGATGATAATTATCAGTGGTGGGAATTCCGATATGATATCACATCTTCAGACGTGATTGGATTAATCATCAATAAGCAAGAGGCAATCAAATTGAAGGAACGTCTGGATAGTGTTACGCGTAGTAGTAATGAGGCGAGTCTTAAAGAAGCCTTCTTCAACAACCTTAGTAAGGAAGTGAAGAAGCCGCTAGATGAGATGTGTAGTGCTTGCGACAGGTTGGTCAATGATAAATTGACAAAGACCGAGCGTGAAAAGGTAGTTGCCGAACTGCAGGAGAGTAGTGAATCTGTTTCTCAGGGTCTGGGTGACATCCTCCTTTTCTCTAAAATAGAATCTGGACGTCTTAGATATGTGATAACGGAGAAGGATGCAGGTGATTTCTTAACAGGATTCTATCATGAAGTATCTTCAAAAGTCCCATCACATCTTAAGTTTGTGTTGATTCCCGGACGTCCAGGTGTGTATGCACAGGCTGACTTCGATCGACTCCGTAATGTGTTGACCCAGTTCTTACTGAACGCAATCAAATTCACGAAAGAGGGATCTATCGAGATAGGGTGGCGCTATCATCTGGATAGCCATGAGTGCGAGTTCTTTGTTGAGGATACAGGAATCGGTATTCCTGCAGCATCAAAAGAAAGACTATTTGACCTCTTCTGGAAGGGTGATGAGACCTCTGACGGCGTCGGAGTGGGACTTAATATCTGCCGTAGTCTAACCGAAGCGATGGAGGGACATATCACTGTGGGAAGTATCGTAGGAAAAGGTAGTCGATTCAGTATTTGGTTACCAGCAAGGGCTGTCTCACAGGGTCAGGAGTTGCCAGAACCACAAGGCACCACAAAGATTTTGTAGTTGCCCATTGAGAACATACAACATAACAAAAACCGAAAGTTGAATGCTTTCGGTTTTCTTGTTGTCTAACTTCTTCTTTTTCCTATCAACTGATGATTATCTGCTGTGAAGCCTTTGCCTCTTCCTTTGCTTCGATCTTCGGAAGGGTTACGGTCAGTATGCCGTTCTCAACTTTTGCGGCGATCTTCTTCTTGTCAACATCCTCTGGCAAAATCAAGGTCTGCATAAACTTGCAGTATGAGAACTCGCGACGTAGGTAGCGTGTAGTAGCTGCTTTCTTTTCTTCGTTTGCCTCGTTCTTCTTTTCCATCTTGATGACAAGGTCGTTGTCTTCGTTGATTTGGATGTTAAAGTCTTCTTTTGTCATTCCCGGGGCAGCCATTTCTACAATGTAGTCCTTCTCGCTTTCTGCTACGTTGATTGCTGGTGATGTGGCTTTTGTCTTAGGCATCCATGTGTTGTCGATGAAGTCGTTGAAAATCTCTGGAAGCCAGTAGTTGTTTCTTGTAATCTGTCTCATAATCTAATCTCCTATTTTTTTATTGTTAAACATTTTTTGTTTCGTTTTCAATTGTTGAAATGCAAACGCTTGTGCCAATTGAAACAACGAAAGGAATTGTGTCAAATTGGCTGGGTTGTATGGCAATTTGGCCGAATTTCTAATATGGAACAGCAAAATAGTAAACAGAAAATGGTTAAATCGAAATCTCTTGAAACAGCGAGAACTGAGTTATATGGGTTAATTTACCTGAATCGTTGCAAGATTCTACAAAAAATTTTGTTGTTTGTGAAATTATTCTTATCTTTGCAGGCTCAAACGAAGGAACGTTATTTTTTGATGTTACAAAAGTGCTTGCATGTTGCTTCTCCTTTTCTGTTTGAGGCAGGAGGAGAATTGCCGGAAATAGATATTACCTATCATGTGTCAGGCGATTACACGCCCGATAAGAAAGTGGTGTGGATTTGTCATGCCCTTACTGCTAATTCTGATGCAGAAGAATGGTGGCCCGACTTGGTGGGTGCAGCTAATGTAATCGATACTGATAAGTATTTTGTCTGTTGTGTCAATATGTTGGGATCGTGCTACGGGTCGAGCGGTCCTTCGTCTGTTAATCCTCGTACAGGAAAACCCTACATGTTGTCCTTCCCTCCTGTAACTGTTCGTGATATCATTAACGCTACAATACTGGTGCGTAAGCATCTGGGCATTTCTTCGATTGATCTGTTGATTGGGGCAAGTATTGGTGGATTCCAAGCCTTGGAATGGAGCATTATGGAACCCAAAGTGATTCGTAGTGCAATCTATATTGCTACGTGTGCCCGAATGAACGCATGGTGTGGAGCTACTTTGGCAGCTCAGCGTATGGCTCTCGAAGCCGACCCAACGTTCTTTGCTGAGCGTTCATTAAAGGGAGGTAAAGCTGGATTGAAATGTGCGAGAGCACAAGGACTCATTAGTTATCGTACCTATGATAGCTTTGTGCTTACTCAGTCTGAGCGCGATGTCGATAGCATCTTCCCTGAGCGGGTCGATTCGTATGAGCATTATCAAGGAGAAAAATTGGTAAAGCGGTTTGATGCTTATTCCTATTACAGCGTTGCACGTTCGGCAGAGAGTCATAACGTGGGACGGTTTCGTGGGGGAGTGGAGAAAGCGCTTGGTCTTATCCGGGCCCACTCAATGGTAATCAGTATCAGCACCGACTTACTTTTTCCACCTAAGGAGATGGAAGTCTGGGCACGTTTCATTCCTGATGTGGAATATCATGAGATTTCATCAAATTATGGACATGATGGCTTTCTTTTGGAATGGCAGCAATTGAAGGACCTCATGACTCCCTTCCTGCCTTAATTCTCCCTTAGTTCTTACTTTTTCCCATTAAGGATAGGCGCCTCATTCCAACATTTTCTGTAGCACCTCGTCGTTTCCGTTATCTGCATAGTAAGCGACGAATTCCTTTGGCGACATACCGAAGTATGCACGGAATACATTACTGAAATAGGGGTGCGATGAGAATCCCATGCGGTAAGCTACGTCCGATATGCTGACTTTATTGTTTACCAGCAGGTAGGCCGACTGTTTCAAACGGTATGAACGTATGAAGTTGACTGGCGACATTCCATAACGTTCCTTCATCTTGCGATTCAAATGTACGCGACTTACGCCAACTTCGCTGGCCAGTTCGTTCACACCGAAAGTTGAGTCGTCTATATGTGCCTTGATGGCTTGAATTACTTTCCCGAACAGTTTGTCATCTGGACTGTCGATCGTTGTTTCGTTGTAGTCGAATCCTACTTCTGTACGTCTCAGACGGCTCATCATGCGTTCTCTGACGCGCATGCTGTGTGCAACTGCTCCTTGCAGCATGAGTGGGTTGAATGGTTTGTTGATAAAGTGGTCTACATCGAGGTTCAGACTATAAATCATCGTCTTATCGCTACTTTCGCTGGTAAGGATAATGATTGGCAGGTTGTCCGTATCTGGGTTGCTCCTGATACGTTTACACAGCTCTATTCCGTCGCATACAGGCATGCGGATATCTGTGACGACAGCATCTGGACGTTGTGTCAGAATCTGCTGCCATGCATTGTTTCCGTCGTAGGCCATCATGATGTTGTAGCGCTCTTTGAGGATATCCCTTATGTAGTTACACAGGGTCGTATCGTCGTCTACGATGAGAACCGTCCGAATCTTCTTCTCGCCTGTTTCTTCCTCCTCTGTCTCTTCCATGTCGATATCGGGTACATCCATCAGTTCCTCCATCGTAGGCTCTACATGCTCTTCTGGCTCTCTCGTTTCCAATTCGTCTGTACTGAGGTGGGTACGTCCCAATGGAAATTGCATCGTAAATTCCACTCCGTCCGGATCTACGTTATTTACCGTGATGGTGCCATGATGCAGATTCACCAGTTCAGTAGCTAGGTTCAGTCCGATTCCCGAACCTCCGACATTGAGCGACTCCTGATTGCGTGCTTGATAGAATCGCTCGAAGATATGAGGTAAGTCGTGTGGGTCGATCGACGATCCGCTGTTGTACACACGGATTTCAAACCAGTCTTTAGCGTCCTTGATGATGTTTCGTGTCCTCACAATCACTCTTCCACCCTCAGGCGTGAACTTGAAGGCATTCGATAGCAGGTTAGTCAGAATCTTCTCGAAGTGTATTCTGTCGAGCCAAATGTTGACATTGTTGTTTGCATGTTCAATCACAAAAGAGATCCGTTTCGATATAGCATATCCGGTGAATGTCTTGAAAATCTCGTCGGCATACGATGCAAAGTTTGTCTCCGAGAAGTGCAACTCAAACTGCCCGCTATCAATCTTACGGATATCTGTCACCTGTTTCACGATGCCAAGCAAACGGTCGCAATTCATGTTCATCAATTTATACAGACTCTGACGCTGTTCCTTGTGTTCGCCCTTTCGTCCTTCGCTCTTTGTCTCTTCCTCTTCACTCATGAGTTGCCGCAAGGGTGATACAATCATCGTCAGCGGTGATTTCATCTCGTGTGCGATGCTCGCAAACATCCTCAGTTTCGCCTCTTTGATTTGCTCGTTGTGACTCACCTGAGCCAGCAGATGTTTCTGCCGTTCACGTTCTTTATAGGTGTTGTAAAGATAGTATGCGATCAGTACTGCAATAGCTAGATAAATCAACCAGGCCCACCATGTGGCGTACCAAGGATAACCCACATGGATGTCCAACGATTTCTCCACTACAGCGTTTTCGTTATTCTCGTAATATGCCCTTACCGTCATGGTGTACTAACCTGATGGGAGGCTTGAATAGTAGGCCTCGTGGTTCGATCCCGCCATGTGCCAGTTTTTGTCATAACCTTCCAGCTTGTAGTTGTAGAAGATACGGTTGGGTGATGAGTAGTTAGGTACGCTGAACGCTATTTCCAATGTGTTCTGGTCGTAAGGTACATCCAGTTTGGTTGCATACTGCAACGATTGGTCCAGTACATTGTCGTTGCTTCCGTCCTCGTAGTCGCGCTCGTAGCCGTTCACTTTCAGACGGGTGAATATCAGTGAGTTGTTCAGCTGCCGTTGTTGTTTCAGGTTCATGGCATTGAATCCGATGACTCCGTTGTCGGCTCCGTAGTAAATCATGTGTGATGCCGTCTGATACGATGCTGCTTTATGGAAGTCACCGATGTAATAGCCGCCAAACGATGTGTAGGTGTGCGGCATATTTGTCTTCTTATCAATACGTACAATGCCGCTCGTGGTAGCCAACCATATATCTGAGTCGGTTGTTTCCATTGACATCACGTTGCGGCCAGGTAATATCATTCTGGCCTGACTCTTTCGCATGTCGTACTTGAACAGACCTTCGTTCGTCCCGATTAGCAAGTCATGTCCGTCTGTGCCGAAACACTGTGCAGCCATATTACCGATTTCCTCAAAGCTGAATACTTTCAACTGAAGGGTCGATGGGTTGAACAAGAACGTCTCGCTCACCGTTCCGCACCACACGATACCCATTGGATCGCAATACAGCGAGCTGACCCATACGTTGAAGTCACCGTATTTTGAGAGTGGCGTGATTTCATGAGCCGTCAAATCTAACATCTGCACGCCTCCACCGTTTGTTGCTGCATACAACCTGTGGCGTTGTGAGTCGTAGGCAATCGACATCACCATCAGTTTCGATAGGGGCTCCAACCAGCTGGGAGTTACAAACCGTCCGTCTTGCAGACACTGCACTCCACCTCCGAACGAGCACACCCATACCACTCCGTCTCTGTCTACATCGATGTCCTGCACCAGCAGTGAAGCCAGACCGTTGTTCATCAATACCGCATTGCTTAAGTCAGCATTCGGACTTTTCAGCACACCACAGCCGTCTGCACATATCCAGAAGTTTCCCTCGTGGTCAGCCGTAATGGCCGATATACAAGCTGCGTTTGCCTGAGCTGATGTTGGTGATATGGGTAGGTAAGCGAAGTTGTCGCGACTGTTCGACACCACCAGCACACCTTTTTGATACATGCTGACAATCAGGTTGCCCTCGTCGTCTTCATCAATCGTCCTCACCTTCGCATACGTCATATCGATATTGTGGTCGGCAATCGGGTAGGGTACCACATTCTCTTCCTCATCCATCTCCCACAGTCCGTGACTATCTGTTCCCAGTAACACCCGTCCGCTCTTCGTCTCTTTCACACACAACACCATCATTCCTAGCCCTTCGCCATTTCCATTTTGCCATTTCCCTTTTGCTCTTAGCCCTCTTATAATCTTCTCCTTACGGTCGTAAATTAATAAACCACCACCTGTAGCTATCACGATATCTTTCGATTTCCTCAGTTCGTGAAAGTCTGTCACGTTATGATTGTCAAGCATCGCTTGGGCTTCTGCAGTCATGTTGGGAGTCAGCTCCTTCATCTGCTTCAAATCCACACAAAACAAACTCTGGTTAATGCCGCTACCCCAGAGGCAACCGTCTTCGGTGATGAGGATATCCCTGAAAAATCTGGTTTTGATGAGTCCCGATAGTTTTTCTGTTAGTTCTTTGTCCACTTTCTTGGCTGCCATGTCAAACACATACAGTCCGTAGCCAGAAGTTGTGATGAGTGCGTAGTTCTCCTTCGGATAGCGTATCATGCGGTGAAGGGGGATGTCGCGTTCTGCCTCCTCGTCCGAGATGACAATATGCTCCACACCATTTGTGCGCAGGTTGATCAGTCGCAGTCCCCTGCTGGTGGCTAACCAGTACTCATCGTTCTGATACTCCATCATATCAATGAACACTGCGTTTTCCAACTCTTTATTGCCCTTCAGCACATCCCTGAACGTCGTACCGTCGAAAAGCTGCAACATACTTACACCCATCACCCACGTCATACCGTTCGAGTCGAACCGCGACGTGTATAATGCACTCGACTTTAGACCGTTCTGCGTCGTATATAATCGTGCATACTGAGCCTTGCCCGACAGCGCAGTCAGCAGCAATCCGATAATAAGTACTATTCGTATTGTTCTCATAAGCTAAGGATTTGATGGCGCTTGATTTTTATTTGAGTGCAAAGATACAAATTTATTTATGATTTTACAATTTACGATTTACTATTTATTGTTTTTTTGCTTTTTCTTTCTTTTCTTTTCACTTTTTTTCGTAACTTTGCAACGACTAATCATTCTTTGAATCCACCCGATTGAGGGTAATAACTATTTAAATTAACTTTAACATGAGATTAAATCTACTGAAATCGATTTTAATGGTTGTCGCAACCATGATGAATGCATTCCTTGCGTTTGCAGGAAACCGCTACACGTACAAGTTTAATATCTACCGTCCCATTGATGCGCAGACGGCATCTGTCTGTGAGGTGAAGCCCACAGTCGCGAAAAACGCATTGGGCCTAACAGCGGCACAGTTGCCTAATGCTATGCTCAAGGCTACATGGATTAACTCAGCTGGTAAGGAGTCGTTCTACGATCAGTCCACTACAGGCGTCAGTTCCGAGAAAGGTCATTGGTTCACCAAAACGGGACTCGCAACTAGCAAAGAGAAGAATTACTGCATCAAGGTGGTGTGGAGTGCGCCTTCCTTTTATGTCACTCACAACACCGCAGCGAATGCTGAGGAGGGTACTACCTACATAGTGAAAGAAGCTTTGGTGGCTAATAACGATACCTTGGTTTATGTCTTCAACGTCACCTTGGGAGCAGCTGGCTCTGAGAATTCGGTCACGACCGACCAGCCCAATCTGATAGGCCGTAAGAGCACAACCGACGGATGGGTGGTGCGTCCTATGGTCCAGCAGAACGAACAGGATCCTAAATACGAGAACTTCATCTCTGTCAATGTTGGTGACCGCATCACACTCGGTTGTCGCGTCATCGATACCGCAACCTATCCTTCAGTCAAGTATCAGTGGTCGAAGTGCTACTGGGATGCCCGTCAGAAGAAGGATGTTACGAAGAGCATGCGAGGCTACAACTCCGCAGACTTCGTGCTGTCCGAGAGTGCCGAATATGCGGATGGTGGTATGTACCGCGTGGCTGTCCGACTGACTGATGCAAACGACCGTGTGACGGTGAAGAGCTATAACTTTTATGTTGATGTACAGGAGCATGCTGGTGAATTCAAGCAATGGCCTACCTACAATCTTACTTACGACTTCCACACCGAATATCCGAAGCTTGACACTCCACAGAAGGTGCATAATGTCAAAAAGAAGAACGGACAGCCTGCAAATCAATATGCTGGCGAGTGGTGGTCGGTGTTCTGGGGCGATGACCTCAACACAGAGGTTGGAACCGAAGAGGAAACCGTCATGAAAGCTGCTAAGAATCTTGTCGAGATGTACGACCGTGATTTCGCTTACATCCGCGACTATATGGGATGGCCACCCGACCTCAGCGCACGTGAGGGTTATAAGTCGTTCGTTTATATCTTCGGGTCAGGATTGGCAAATGACAACACCTCGAAGGATGAGAAAGGCGGTTATCAAAGCAGTACCCGTGTCGATGGGAAGAACTATGCTTGTGTGTGGGCGTCCTACTATCCGTTCAGCCGCTTCCGTGATGATGCCGACCAGCTATGGAGCGATGGTACATATCAGCGTGAAGCGATGATTCACGAAGGTATTCACGCTACCTTTGCTGACCTTGGAGCCTGTCAAGGGTCATCCTGGTTCCACGAAGGAGGCAACACTTGGTTGCAGGGACAGGTCTATGCACGTCGTGACGGTCGATATGGCGATGCGGGATTCCTCGACGGAGGACCATTCCTCGCACCTCACATGCCTATTGAGTGCTATTCGGGTTGGCTGCAAGATGGTTCTTATGGAGGACCTGCAGCACAGGGTGTGAATAAGTACGAAGGCAGTCAGCAGGTATGTACGTGGCGCAACTACCTCGGAGGAGTTCAATATGCGAATGCCTTTCCAACTGTTGTGGCCAACGTGTGTGGCGATGGGAGCATCCCATGGATTTGGCGCTATTGCAAGAACCGTGTGCTCGAAACGATGGGCGACACCCTTGGCGATGAGGCCATGCGTGATGTCATCACACAGTATCGTGCACGTCAGGCACTCTTCGACCTCGGTGGATGGGACAACAGCTATCGGTCTGTCACCAATTCCTATTTTGGTACTACCGTCCAGGCAGAATGGGAACCCTATTGGATTAATGTAGCACCCTACAAACTGACACCTTATCAGGTGGTTGAAATCAATGACTCAGTTGGATGGATGGCTCCCGACACCCTTACCAATCCAGGATGGAGTGGAGCGAACATCATTCCAATACACGTGATGGGCAATCGGGCCAATGTTGAGTTCCGTCCCGAAGATACTAATATGAGGGCACTTCTCTGCTACCGAACGGCAGACGGAGCGTGCTACTACAGTCAGACCGTCCTCTGCGGCAATATGAGTATCGATCTCACCAAGCAGCCTGCTAACGGGGTTATCTTCTGCGTGGTGGTCAACACCGACTATGTATATACAGGTGATGCACAGCGCAAGCACCATTGGGATTACCGTTTGCGGTTGGGACAAGGCGCAATAGCTGTGGCTGACCCCTACATTAAGTGGTACTACTACGAGCGTAAGTTGACCGACCCCGCTTATGAACAACTCATCTCAGGCATTGATGTTCCGACTGTTGACAATCGTTCCGATGTGGACAATATCCGCATCCTGTCGACCCGATTCTCAGAAGGTAGCACCGTCAAAGTAGACCTCAACGGAGTGAATCCGTCGGATGTCCGGCTTCGTATCGTCGGAGCATCGGGAGTTGTCTGTGCAGAAAGCCGGCTCAATTCTGATGGCTCGTTCCTAATGCCTGCCAACATCTCCAACGGACTCTACATTATCCGATTCGACTACAACCACCAACATAAAGTCTTTAAGGTGGTCGTACGATAAACGATCAGAACGGGGGCTGTGGCTCCCGCTTTTTTGCTCCCTGCGTATCCCAGTGTCGGTTTGCTCCCCTTTTTTCTATTAATCATAGACCTTCGACTATACACTTTATTTAATGATGTATCAAAATCATAAATTTTTAATAAGTATATTGTAAGGGTAAGTAGCTGAAAATACCGAAATTTGCAACCGGAAACAAACGAATACGAATAGGTTGCAAAGATTGATGATCATGTCTTTCTTGGGTAACCGGAATAAATAAAACAAACGGAGGCATGCGGGTCTCTGTCATAGCAACTGAGATACCTTCCAGAAAAAAATGATGAATTCAAAATAAGGCTCAACAGTCTATTTCGACTAACTGACCGTGAAAATGCAACTTGGATGGTTTTGACAAAGAAAGGGAAATTTGTTTGTATTACATAATTAGGTTAATAAATGTAAAATGGTATTATAGTTGTTTATGATAGGAGAAGCACATCGAGATGATGTGCTTTCCTTTTAAAAAAAGAAGAACTAATAACTAAAAATAGAATCAATAGACATGAAACGGTTTTCAATTATTGCATTATTGCATTTTATGATTTCATTGTGCTTGCCACTCTCGGCAGCAACGGTCGTCTTATCGGTGAACAAAACTCAGAAGCAAACCATCACGGGTTTTGGTGCTGCTTGTTGCGATGGGGCTATGTGCCCGTATGGTACCGATACGAATCCTGTGAAACTGTTGTACGGCAAGCAATCGAAGATTGGACTGAATATCATGCGCATGGAGATTTCACCAAGTTTCAATGGTGACGATAATGCGAGCTGGAGCAACTACAACTGGCAGGGGTGTGTGCCTTCTGCAAAGATTGTGAAGCAGAGAGGCGGTATTGTGTTCGGTACACCTTGGTCTCCTCCAGGCGAATATAAGACAAACGGAACGGCTCAGGGTGGCAATTCTGACAGTCAGGGAAATCAGCGAGGAAAGTTGCGTGAGGATTGTTACGAGAAATTCTTCCCGTGGCTGAACTCATACCTGAAATATATGAAGTCGAAGGGCGTGAAGGTAGATGCTGTTTCCATCCAGAACGAGCCAGACTGGTGGGTAAGCTACTCTGGTTGCCTGTACGACCCTCAGGATTTAGTGACCCTGGTCAAGAACCATGCTTGGATGCTCGACCGCGAGACATATCCAGGTGTGCGACTCATTAGCGGTGAGAGCTTGGGTTTCACGCAGAACTATACTGACCCGCTCATGCGCGATACGACTTGTCGCAAACAAATTGATATCGTGGCAGGTCACATGTATGGTCATGCACCGCTCACATATATGAAGCAGGCAGCTGTCCTCGCTACCAAGTATGGCAAGGAGGTGTGGATGACTGAGCACTCAGTAACGGATTATTTGACAGACCGCCTCCCCAACTGGCATGAGCAACTGCAATTTGCCGAGGAACTGAACGAGTGTATGCTGGCAGGATGCACAGGATATATCTATTGGTATATGCGTGCACATTGGGCATTCGTGGGTACGGGCGAGTCGAAATATGGTACAGCTAACAAGAAAAACACCTTGTTGCCTCGCGCCTACATTATGGCTCACTTTGCCAAGCATGTAACAGGCTCTACTCGTCTGACGACCTCACGTGATATGACCTCAGGCCAGGAAGCTGCACAGGAGTATTCTGCATATATCAAGGGTGACTCGCTCATCGTGATGGCGATCGACACCACGAAGACAGCCTACGATCTGAAAATCCGTTTGCCATACGCTGTGAAGAGTGGGGAACACCTTGTGTCGACTGGCAACGAAACAGCAAACTTATGTCAGGTGCAGCCAATCACCATTGAAGAGCCTTCAACGATGGTGACCGTTAACATGCCTGCTCGCAGTCTAAACACCTATATCTTCATGATTCAACGCGAAGATACGGGCATCGAAGATGTGAAAGCGGAAGGGCAAATGGCGAAACGCGAAGGGGTTTACGATTTCAGTGGTCGAAGAATCGCAAGCAGTAAAACTGTAAATGGTAATTTACCTGCCGGTATTTATATTCAAGATGGAAAAAAGGTCTTGATTAGGTAGTCCTATCCGTTTTTTTTCGTATCTTTGCAGACGAAATAGGAAAGGAACGGATGTTAGGCACAATCGTAAATACATCGACCATCATTCTCGGTAGTCTGATAGGGGCTACCTTGAAACGAGGTATCAAACCACAATACCAGCAAGTGGTGTTCGTGGCGCTGGGACTCTGCTCTGTGGCTTTGGGTTTGAATGCCTTCGTGCAGTTCATGCCCAAAAGTCATTATCCCGTGTTGTTCATCCTCGCCATGGCGGTGGGGGGAGTCATTGGAGTGTCGCTGAAACTCTCGCAACGGTTCGACAAGTTGGTGAATCGTAAGCGCACGACCGACGACAACTCTCCAAAACTCTCTGAAGGACTCTCGACAGCCATCCTGCTCTACTGCATTGGAACCTTCTCCATGCTGGGACCTGTCAATAGTGCCTTGCTGGGCGATAATACTTATCTCTACACGAACGCTACACTCGATTTTGTCACCTCGATGGTGCTCTCTGCTACTTATGGTTACGGCATGATTCTGGCTGCTCCTGTCCTGTTCTGCTGGCAAAGCGCATTTTACCTCACCGCAAAGGTGTCTGCTTCTGCGATTAGTGACGACCTTATCACAGAACTCTCGTTGGTGGGAGGACTACTGATTATGGCTAGCGGATTCACCATCCTGAAGGTGAAGGACTGCAAGACGCTCAATTTGCTGCCAGCGCTCTTCATTCCGATCCTCTTCTTCCTGTTCCGTTTCGCCTTCCTAAAATTACTCTTTTGATTCCTTTACCAAATCTCTGTATAAAACAACTGCGGACAAGGAGTTCGTCTCTTTGCACTTCAGTGTGATGGTTGCCTCTCTTCATTCCTTGCATCTTATCATCTCCATCCACTTATCAAGCCATCCTGCCAATGGAGCTGGACTGCTGAGCAAACCGCAGTTGTACTGAAGGTTCAGCATTGAGTAACGCATGCGGTGACGGGGCTCGTATGTCTTCGTATAGACCGCGAGGCTGTTGCCGCTGATGTTCTTCTCGGCCTTGACCTCAACGGGGATTATCTCGTCGTCCCATTGGATAATGAACTCCACTTCGGCTGTACCTGGTGATGTCCAGTAATAGGGTTTCTGGTCGTCCATGAAGGGCATGATGGACTGAAGGACGGCATCCTCGGCCATCGCACCCTTGAACTCCGTGTAGTTGGCAATGGGGTCGGTGACAACGGTTGCGGGCAGATGGGCCAGACGGCGCAACAGGCCGCAGTCGCAGGCATAGACCTTGAAAGCGTCCATCTCTTCGTAGGCCGACAGGGGCATGCCGGGCTTGCTGATACTAAAGATACGATGAATCATGCCGGCATCCTCCAGCCACATCAAGGCATCTTCGTAGTCCTTGGAACGGGCACCCGTCTTGATGACTTTCCACACGAATTTGCGGTTCTCCTTCGATAACTGAGCGGGCAACGAATGCCAGACGGCATGAATGCGGGGAATCTCGCGCGGCTCGGCATACTTGGCAAAGTCCAGCTCATAGAGGTCGAGTATGCCTTGCAGGGCCATCTCCACCTCACCGATGCCCTTATCGTCCAGAAGCGCCACGATGGCCTCGGGCATACCGCCACAGACCTGATAGCGGCGATACTCCGTGCGTAACTTGTTCATGATGATTTCGGGCAGGTGGCGTATTTCGTCCAAGGAGTCGATATACTCGTAGGTGCGCAAGTCGCTGGCCCGCAGGAACTCCTTGAACGTGACGGGGTACATATTTATGATTTTGACTTTTCCCACCGGCACCGTCATTCTGCGTCGCTTGACGGCTACTCCCAGCAGCGAACCAGCGGCAATGATATGATACTGTGGGGCCTCGTCGCGGAAATACTTCAGACTGTTCAGCGCCTCCTCGCACTCCTGTATCTCGTCGAAGATCATCAGCGTCTCGCCAGCAACGATGGGCTGTTCGCAATAGAGCGTCAGTTCCTTGATGAGTCGCTGCGGATCCTTCGACGTCTGGAACACGGATTTCAGTTCCGGCTGGCGGTCGAAGTCGAACTTGACACAGTATTTGAAACACTCCCGTCCGAATGTCTCCATTGCCCAAGTCTTACCAATCTGGCGAGCGCCTTTCAGCAGGATGGGCTTCCTGTCATGAGCATCTTTCCAAGCCTTGAACTGATTGATGATGTCTCTTTCTATTCTCATATTCTACGCACGAAAGTTTGATTTTGTGTAATTATACTACACTTTTTCTAACTTTCATCTGCAAAAATAGTCTTTTCCCACGAAACAACCAAACTTTTTCGCAATTAAATGACCTCGATACTAGAAAAATATGCTGTTTTTTCGATTTTGGGGATGTACCATTCAACTATTTCTAGGGAAGTTCACTCCCTAAAAGGGGCAGAGAAACAAAAAACATATTATTTTCACTACATTTCTCATTTTTTTCAACTCTACAATCTTTCAATCTTTCTATTTTTATTATCTTTGCATCGAAAAGTTTCAAAATAACGAGGATTTTTTGAATAATTTGTTTAAATCTATTTGATATGGCTGATAACAATACTGAGAAGCGGGTGTACCACTGCGGAGAGTGTGGTGGAATCATCGAGAAGAGGCAGATTTTCTGCCCTACATGCGGGAAAAAACTCGACCATTATGATTTCGAGGATTAAATCCTTCTTGTTTTTGATGGCACTGACAGTTGCTACAATGGGTTTTGCCCAAACTGATGATGCTTGGAGTGTGGATTATAAGCGGATTGAGCAATCGATTCGTCAACCTGAATTTGCTGAGCATACTTATTTGGTTACGGACAATGGTGTATCTGCCTGGAACGATGCTGCCCAGAACCAGAAAGCAATCAACCACTTGATTGAGTGCTGCTCCCAGTTGGGGGGCGGTAGGGTGGTCATTCCTGCTGGCGAGTGGCATACGGGTGCCATCCGATTGCTGAGTGGGGTGAACCTCGTCATCCAGAAAGGTGCACGGCTGTGTTTCTCGTCCGACACATCGCTCTACCCCTTGGTGCTCACCGCATGGGAAGGGTTGGACATGTACAACTACTCGCCTTTGATTTATGCCTATCAAGCCAGTAACGTGGCTGTGACAGGTGAGGGTGTGCTTGATGGATGTGCCTCTAACACAGCTTGGTGGCCCATGTGTGGAGCTGCGAAATATGGATGGACGCAACAGACATCAGAGTCACAGAGCTATGGCAGTCGTAATGCTTTGCTGAAGATGAGCGATGATGGAGTTCCCATAGAGCAGCGTATCTTCGGAGCTGGCAAGGGGATGCGTCCGCAAATGATTCAACTATACGAGTGCGACAGAGTGTTGCTTGAGGGGGTCACCATCCTCAATTCGCCTTTCTGGGTCATTCACCCTTTGAAAAGCACAAACGTCACTCTTCGTGGCTTAACTATCGAGAACGAAGGACCTAATGGCGATGGGTGCGACCCTGAGTCATGTGACGGGGTGTTGATTGAGAACTGTTATTTCAATACAGGCGACGATTGCATCGCTATTAAGAGCGGTCGGAATGCCGACGGACGTCGTCGTAAGATGCCCAGTCAGAATATCATCGTGCGTAATTGCAAGATGGCAAACGGACATGGTGGGGTGGTGATAGGTAGCGAAGTGAGTGGAGGTGCCCGTAATATATTCGTTGAGAACTGCGAGATGGATAGCCCTAACCTCGAACGGGTCATCCGCCTGAAGACCAATACTTGTCGAGGAGGCGTGACAGAGAACGTATATGTACGTAACCTGAAGATAGGGCAGTGTAAGGAAGCTGTACTGAAAATTAACCTCGTTTACGAACCTCGTGAGCAGTCACAACGTGGATTTTATCCTGTCGTTCGCAATATTTATATGGAGAACGTCGATTGCCAGTCGAGTAGGTATGGGGTCTTCATAGATGGTCTGACCGACTCCACAAACGTATACGGGGTACAGGTGAAGAACTGCACATGGAATGGGGTGAAGGAAAACGGCAACCTCCTCCGTGGTTTGATGAAGGACGTAAAGTTCGACCACGTCACCATCAACGGAAAAGAGATTTAATGATCTAAAGGATAGAGCCTAAAGTCTAAATAATGAATATTGAAGCTTTAAGAGAATACGCTGAAGGCAGATGGATGTTGGATGATATGCACGGATTGCCCCACTGGGATCGTGTGTGTCAGAACGGCCAGCGTCTCCAGGTACCAGGCGTAGATATGACAGTAGTGAATTGTTTTGCCTACCTGCACGATTTGGGTAGAGAAGATAACGGATATGATGCGGAACACGGACCCCGTTCAGCTGAGATTGTCAAGACATTACGCCATACGCTATTGAAGGACTTGACCGATGAGCAGTTCAACAAGCTCTTAAAGGCTTGTCGATTACATACCACCTCACGGCGTACGGATGACATCACTATCGATACTTGTTTCGATGCTGACCGTCTCGACCTGCCTCGTGTTCATATCATCCCCCATCCCGACAAGATGGCTACGTGGAAGGGAAAACAATTGGCCCAAGAGGCGCAGGAGGCGCATCAGCGGAAGACAGCGAATCAACCTCGCAAGATTATTTATGTGGATATGGATAATGTGTTGGTCGATTTCCAATCAGGTATTGATGCCATGTCACCAGAGGTGCTTCGGGACTACGGAAAAGGGGGTAAATACGGAAAAGTAGATAAGGAGGGGAATCCCATAGGCGATAACTATGATGAGATTCCTGGTATCTTCGATGTGATGCGTCCCCTTGGTCGGGGTGTTGAGGCGGTACGTTTTCTTGCCCAGCGGTTTGATGTCTATATCCTGTCGACAGCTCCTTGGAAGAATCCCTCTGCTTGGTCAGCCAAGGTGAAGTGGGTGGATAAGTATTTGGGCGATGTGTGTCATAAACGACTGATTATCTCCCACCATAAGAATCTTTGTCGGGGCGACTATCTGATTGACGATCGTCCCAATAATGGGGCACGAGAGTTTGGAGAGCGTCCTGGAAGTGAATGGATACAGCTAGGCAGTTCCCGATTCCCTGATTGGAACGCCGTCCTGCAATATATCATGCGTATGGAAACACAAAATGGCCAGCTGTAATGCTGACCATTTTTGTTCTTTATAGGTACGAAACAGGGATTAGAACATCATCATCATGCCTCCCATTCCCATGCCTCCCATACCACGACCTAGGCTACGGAACATAGATGACATACCAGCTGCTGAACTACGTTGCTGAATTACCATCTGTGCTGCATGTCCTGGTGAGACGTACTGCTGGAACTTACGATAGTATTCCTCATCCGTTTCTGCTTGTTTCTTCTGACGTGCAAAGTCATCTGCTATCAGCTTCTCAGCCTCTTCAACGGTGATCTTCTTGAAGTTGATATCTGCGCCTGCTTTCTGCTCGTAACCGTTTTTATCTACGATGTTGCCACGGTTGTTTTGCCATTCCAAGTACAATTCGATGAACTTCTCTTTGCCTTCTTCGTTAAGTTCAAAGGTTGTTGCCCATGATTCAGCCTGCTGCTTATACACTTCCTGAGCATTCATCGCTGCCTGCTCTGAGTTCTTGTCCTTCTTGCTTTTCTTGCTGCTTTGAGCCTGTGCTCCAGCAACTGCAATGAGCGCGATACAAAGTGTTAATATAATCTTCTTCATATTCTTTTCTTTATTATTATAAACTGTCGATTGTCGAATATCAATTATACATTATAATCTTAGAATCCTCCGAAGCCTCCGCCACCGAAGCCTCCGCCTCCGAAGCCTCCGCCACCAAAGTCACCTCCGCCACCGAAGCCTCCGCCGCCAAAGCCTCCGCCGCCGCCCATGCCGCGGAACATAGAAGCCATGCTCGAAATCATACCTGCGAAGTTGTTACTCTCCTGAAGGAAGATCTGTGCTGATTGCTGTGGGGTTACGATTGACTTGAACTCTTCGAAATACTTCTTGTCCACTTCGATCTGACGGATCTGACGAGTGAGGCTCTGAGAAACTGCCTTGTTTGCTTCTTCCTGAGTCATGTTCTCGAAGTCCAGATAGTTTTCTTCACGTTCCTGGTCACCACCTGTTGGGTTAACTGCGTTGAAGCGCTCGTTCTGCCAGTTGAGGTACAGAACCTCAAACAAGTCTTTATTTGCTTTCTTGACCTTGAACTTCTTCATCAGGGTCTTTGCTTCCTGCTGAAAGTTCTCAGTCCTAGTCTGACTGACACGTGATTGGCTCTGGGGCATGCCGAAGCCGCCTCCGAAGCCACCCATGCCCATTCCACCTCCGAAGCCGCCTCCGAAGCCGCCCATCTGGGCATTCACACTCATAGAAAGTAATAGTGCGCTTGCAAAAAGAAATAATTGTTTCATGTTGCTTTATGGATTTAATTGTTTAATGATTTCCACACTTTTGACTAGCAGAAGTCCGAAAGGTTTAATGACCAAGTATCATAACATACACCTCGACCACCGAATGATTCTTTTTGAAATGTCAGACCTTCATTCAACCATTTGCCTCCTTTCTCTGTTGAGACCCCGAAGTCGAAATACATGCGGTCGGCATACACACTCGTCAGCAGATGACTGATCAGGTGGTCGAATGCGCCAGTTGCTTTTCCTTCTGGGTTTGCTGCGATATATTGGGTATGGATGATTTGTCCCATGTCGAACACCACCGTTCCTGCAATCGTCTCGCCTTGTCTGTTCCTCACAACGTACAGACGGATGATATCTGTGAACCTGCTCATTAGCAAGTGTAGCTCGTCGATCGAGTGGACAGGAATGACGTTGTGACGCTCTCGTAAGTTCTTGTCCAATATGTGCCAGAAAACTGTCACGTCTGTCTCTTGACAGATGCTGTTACCTGCTTTCAGCGATTTCTTGATGCAACGCCTTCTCAGTTCGTTCATCTTAATAGCATCGGGGATATAAATGGTTTGAGACAGGTTGCGGGCCTCCAGCGTTGCTTGGTTACGGAAGAGGAAGAAGAGGTCTTCTTGTGAAGGATACCTATTATATATATAAGGTATCGGACGGTAGTATATTTTCTTCGCACCTAAACCCGCATAATACTGACATGCCAACTTCATCGCCTCCATTACTTCCAAGGTCGAAATCCTTCGCGACATAATCAGTCCCCCGTATGTAAGCCCGTGATGTGAGTAGACGGTCTGTATATCTTCTTCGTAGTTCGCAGGCAACACAGCTACCAACCGCTCTTTTTCGTCATACATCATCAACGAAGCATCCACAAACCGATTCGCATGATAGTCCATGAAGTTCCTGTCCAGCAAGAATGTCCCGTTCTTCGACTCACTCACGAACTTGTTCCATTCCTTTGCCTGTTCCCTATTATATCTTCTAATCTCCATTTACTTCTTCTTTCTTATTTCATCCCTCTATAGTTTCATGTTCCAAGTTTCAAGTTTCACTTTCCACTTTCAACTCTTGAACTGACTTTAAACTATCAACTATCAACTTTGAACTTTAAATTTACCCCTTTCCTCGAAGAAACTCTTCGTAATCGTTCACATAGCCCTCCACCATATACCGATGTGAGGCCAACACCACACACACAGCATCCTCAGAAAAGTTCTTCAACTCACACCATACATTCGGTCCGATATATATTCCCACATTCGGAGAGTCCATCCTGTACGTTCGCTCACCCTCTTTGTCGCTCACAAACATATCGAAAGCCCCTTGAGCTGGAAACACAATCTCTGCACAGATACGATGAGCGTGCTTTCCACGAGTCTGACCCTTCGGAATATTCGATATCCAGAACACGCGTTCTATCTTGAACGGCAACTCCACATTCTCCGTAAAACAAAGCTCGCCACGTTCATCGATTGCTGAACCCACTTCTATCAGGTTTGCGCATTCGGGAAGTCCATATTTACCGTCTACTTTCATCTTTTTTCATTATTTTCATGCAAAGATATGATTTTTCTTTCAAAATATTTGGTTTATAACAAAAAAAAGTCTAAATTTGCACTCGCTTTTCGAAACCCGACACAAAAACGGGCCTTAGAAAGCAAAATGGAGATCAGACAAAGCTTATCTTTAGGGAAGGATGGGTGAGTGGCTGAAACCAGCAGTTTGCTAAACTGCCGTGCGGGTAACCGTACCGGGGGTTCGAATCCCCCTCCTTCC
>CADBSN010000057.1 GCA_902797255.1 uncultured Bacteroidales bacterium
AAAAAACTATTCTTAGACTTCTTAGAGCAACGCTTTGTTCTTTTGTCTGATGCAAAGTTAGGGCATTTTTCATTAACAACCAAGAAAAATCCCCATTTGTTCCACCACTTGTGTGGACAAACAGGGATATAATGGACAAATCGAGGAGATATGTCTAATAGTTGTCTAATGTCCCGACCCTTGACATCCAATTAAACTAATAGTTCGGTTGCTTCGGGCTTGAGACCATGATTTGTTTCTGTTATCATGTAATAACCCAGCCTTCTCATTCAAGAAAGCTGGGTTATGAAATTGAATATACTATCTCTTCTTAAGTGCATCACGCCAAGTACCTTTTACGAATACTGGAGGAGCACTGAGTTGCGGCGCTTTCTTCACACCCTTTCTAGGCGCTTTCTGACGAGCACTGCTATTAAGTGCATTGACAAATTCTGCGCGACCAGCCTCATCAAAGGCTACGAAGGTCTCATAGTCGTATGTCCATTCTGAACCTTCAGACTCCTGCATCACGTATTTGTAGATAGCTTCACGCGAAGGAGCATTGAAAGGACAGTCGTTAAAGCGCATCATACTGTTCTGGGTAGGACGATAAGCGCCATAGGCATAGAGCCAGCTACCTTCATAGAGGCCAAGACCTTCACTAGCATAGCGAGTATCATTCATAAACTTAGCCCACTTAACCTGTGTCGGGTCTGAACGCCAGTCGATGTTGGCACCACGGCCATTGCTCGTCCAAACAGCATCAGCCTCAGTTTTCTTTTCTTCAGGTAACGAAAGGGATTCATTGCCAGGTTCGACATATTCGTCTAACAATCTACCAAGACCATGACCTCCCGCTTCGTGGTTTAAAGCCATGCTGACACCATCCATCATATATGCCACGTAAGAATTGTCATCGTACATCCAAGTGACATCACGACCACCACTGAAGGAGCTATAGATTACATTGACGTGCAACGGACGATTAGGAATCAAAGTTGTAACCTTCTGAGCATACTCAAAAGCCTTGGCATCCTTCTCTTCAATAGCATGCTTAGCACCATCAAGGAACTCGGCATTGGGTGACACAGCCTTCACAGTATAGACATTGAAACGATTACGCAGGGATTTCAAGGGCTCATAGGCAAAGAACTGCTCCATAGCCTCATTCATGCGCTGTTCGTATTTTCCTCCTTCGTCCATATCCTTATCTACAAAGCCCTCGCCGACAAAGACAATATCAACACCCTGTCCAGCAGTTGCTGTCTGCAGCGTCATGACTTCTCCATCCTTTGAATAGTCTGTTGAGGTGTAATAGTCGTATTCAGCTTTACCCATAGCTTTCTCCAGATAAGGAAACAGACTATTGCGGTAATCAGTGTCTCTATGCCCTTTTCCTGTATCGTCCATTACGCTTGTATAGACTATATTTCCTTTTTGGTCTACCAAATAATAATAAGGTGTATAATCAAAAGAGAAAACAGCCCCATCGTAATTATGCCCTATATCACCTCTGACATTTACCCACGGGATATTATGTTCTTTCACATAGGATGCCAAGCCTTCATCCTCAGTATAATTGATAGCTATCACTTCGAAGCCCTTATCCTTATAGGCTTCATAAGCAGGAAGCAATTGCTGGTTGAACAATTCCGACCATGGGCACCACCAGCCCCAATCATAGAGCAGAGTGTATTTATGGGAACTATAGACATCTGCCAGATTGAACGTATTACCATTGATATCGGTACAGTCGAAGACGGGAGCCTTCAGGGTGACATCAGACAGATCTACGTGTCCGTTTTGTATCAGAATGCAAGGCCATTCATCTACAAATGCAGGATGGTTCTTGATGGCATCGGGCACTTTGCCACTAAAGTCATTTCCGTTGAGGTTAAAATAGACACCCTCATGTAAACGTCTGTCCATTAACTTAAGAATAATGCTCTCAGGGAATGGACCGGAATAGTTGTTACCTCCCAAACTGAAATCATGCAAGAACGGGAGTTCCACTATCTTCTCCGGAATAGTACCACTCAATTGGTTACCACTTAATGATAACCACTTCAAGCTATACATATTTGCCAGATAGGCAGGAAGTTCTCCTGTGATTTGATTATCATGTAACCATAAAGAGGCAAGGAAGGGCATTTTCTCCAAGCTGGACGGGAATGATCCTTGCAGGTTATTTTCATGAAGATAGAGATGGTTTATAAAAGATTCGTTGTATTGATTACCATACCACTTACGGATGGGCCACTCTGTCCCCCAATAATCATTGTGGATCCAGTTGTCACCATTCATTTCCTGATAGAGTTCCATCAAAGCCTGTCGCTGACCCTCTGCCTCTTCGTCAGCTTGAGGTAATTTGATGTCTTCAACATTATCTATCGTAAAGCGGACTTCATACCCAAGGGCCACACCATGTTCATCAAGTAATTCTCCACCATGTTCATCACGTGCAATGCCCAAAAATTGCCACACAGGCTTTCCGTCAACTACCTGAGGCAAAAAAGTGAGGTTGTTATCATAGAATATCTTGCTACCGTCACTCTTCGTGATAGCCAAAGGTTGGGCCTGTACACTCATCATGGTTGCTACAACCATCGTGAGCAATAATACCATACGTTTCATCGGCTGATATATTTAAAGGTTCTACGATTGTCCTGCTTGATCACATACACGCCTTTAGAAAGATTGCCTAACGATTGAGCAGCTTTGCTTACAAGGCGTCCGTCAGTAGTGTAAATATCATACGTAAACGTATCTGTCTGCTTCTTCACATTCTGTATACCATCAGTAGCATTCGTGGTAACCGTAAGACCGTATAACACAACAGAAGATTTTTCTGCGCTCATATAGCCTTCAGGGAAGATATAGATATAAGTCGGTTCACTGACATTATAGGAGTATACAACTTCACTGCGTTCCTCCGATTTATATAACACACCCATATTGGCAAAATTAAATATGATTAAAGAATAGATGCCATGGGTCTCCATATCAACCTTCACTTCACCACTGCCAGCAGGAACCTCAACTATTAAGCCTTGATACTGCAGGCTTAGTCGAGAATCTCCCACCTTCAATGGGCGCATATCAAAAAGTTTATTCCCCCAATCAGCAAAATACGTATTGAGCACTAAGCCTTTAGTTGTTGGGGTATAACCATTGCCATATTGAGAGTCAAATGACATATAGACATTATCAACCACCTGATTGAACAAGTTTTCGCCTCCAGTAAATTTATTGGCGAAGTCGATTTCAAGAGTTTTAGTAATTGGCTCTATAGACGGAAGCAGCTGGGTTGGTCTTGTAAAAAGTCGCTGCACTTCTCTTGCCTTAACGATATAGTAAGTATTCGCCTCATATTCAACGTAAAGCTCGTCTATGGTTTCGTCACCATAAAAAGTAGGTTGGTCAAACAGCTTAGGATATCCTTCTGTAATAGGAACAGCCACTTCGGAGCCACCCTTCTGTGATATCACCATTTCATAACTATCGCTTTGCGCCCTGCTGCCTATCGGCACGAGCGTGAGCAGAGCCAATAGCCATAGCCATCGGCTCCTGCGGAATAGATAATCTTTGTTCATAATCATAATATTTATTTTAGGTTTGTATTTTTTTGCGATATTGACAGGTATTATTCGTTAAACACAAAAAGAAAACGTGGACAATTTACTTCTTTTACGTTTCTGAGGTATCTCCCAACACCTAACCATCTTAAACGAGTAAATGCCCACGCTACCAAGCGTGAACTATCTACTTCAGTTCTTGATGGTTTCTTGAATTAGGAGATTTTCAGAAACAAGAATCTAAAAGTGGATATTCATCCTTTATGTCCTTATCAGTTATTTCATTCCTCGCCCATAGGCATCTACGGTTTTAAGGGTTATACAATTATTACTTACTTTACAAGTTCCTTGATTTGTGCTATGAAAGCGTTTGCAAGCGGAGTGAGATCATCCACAAGGGCCTTGTCGCAATAAGCAAAAGCCTCGTAATCACTGCTATGACGTTTCTCAAAAAGGGTATTGAAAGTTTTTCCATGATCAATGGAAATAATACCTTTAGAAACGAAATGCAATCCAAGCATCGCTTTCACACCTGCATGAGTCGTAGCCGAAATATGATGCTGCAGGAGCAGAGCCTGTACAGCATAGAAACAGGCATAATAAAGGCGATTGACAGCAGCATTATAGTGACCACGCTCCGACATAAGCGCAGCTTCTTCTATTGCCTCGTCTGCACGTTCCAAACGATAACGTATCAAACTGATTCTGCTTTGTTCATCAAGCGTTTCTTTCATATTCTGATACCTTCGTTCATTACGTTAATATAAAAAGGTGTCTTGAAGGGCATGTTCTCCCACTGTTTGCGAAGCATTACCGTTGGACTCACCAGAACACCCGTCTGCCATTCGATTTCGTTGAGGGGACCTGTAACATCCATTTCGCGTTTCAGATTCATTTGGTCTCCTTCGAGCAATATCAACACATCAATATCGCTATCAGGGCGTGCGTCACCACGAGCCTCAGAGCCATAGAGGATGGCTGTTGCTGTAGGGTCAACGCGCCGTATAGCTTGACTAATCTGATTGACGATGTCTTTTCTGCT
>CADBSN010000058.1 GCA_902797255.1 uncultured Bacteroidales bacterium
AATCCGGATGTTCAATTCGCGGATATCAATTGATTCTGCCATAGTTCTTCAATATGTTTTTATTCTTTTGTTAATGTTTTCTTCTTCTTAGCTTCCAGCTTCGGAATCTTCAATATCTGACCTTCCTTCAGCATGGTTTTACTGGTAATGTCATTGTATACCTCGATATAGCATTCCATATCAGGACCCAGCGTACGCTTGGCCACACGAGCCACCGTCTCACCAGCCTTCACCTTCACTTCATAGTCCGTTCCTACAATACGATAGGCACCTGTGCGGACACGGGCATCCTTTAATGCGTATTTGTCGTGGACTGTCGATTCTTCCGCTTGTGGTTTGACAGGCTCCACTGCAGGTTTAGCAACAGGTACCTCTTCTTTCTTAACAATCGGTGCCATTGTGTCAGGTTTGGCTATTGTATCGGCTTTGACAATTGTATCGGCTTTCGCAATTGTGTCCGTCTTAGTGGTGCCAGTAATAGTACTAACGGTTTCTGGCTCTGCCACTGGACGTTGTGTACCAGATTGCTTTCCGAAGTAATAACCTCCGACAAACGAACCAATACATGCTGCTAACAATACAAACCACCATATTAGAGGTATTCTTGTCTTTGTATCTGATAACATATCCATAGAATCATCTTGCTCTTGTTCAGGTTCTTGATCTTGTGCTTGCTCCTCTGTCTCTTCGACGGGTGGAACTTCTTCATTCATATCACAGAACTCCAATAAGGCTGCTGGTTGTTCCTCCTCTGGTTCAGGCTCTGGTTCAGGTTCAGGTTCAGGCTCTGGTTCAGGTTCTTCAGTAGTTACCTGAGTCTCAGCAATCACCGGTTCTTCCTTGATCACCTCTTCTTGAATGGTGCCAACCACCTCATCTTCATCAGCATCCATCTCTGTTTCATCTTCAAGCACTGGACTATCGTCAAATTCAACGCCATCGTTCAAGACAACCGTCTCAAACTGGGAAAACGGCCTGTTGACGACCTCTTTCATTGTGGTGTCAGGTGTAAAGGTAATCCTGCCATGACTCTCAATGACAACCCGTTCGCCGGTATTTACATCAATGCTCTCACGGGCATCAATGTCTATTAACTTAAAGGTTCCAAGCCCTTTAATCTTTACTACATGGTCAACGGCCAGGCCATCCTTGACAACATCGAATAATGTCGTCGCAAATCGTTCGGTATCCTTTTTCTTTAAGCCTCGTTTGGCAGGCAATACCGATGAAGCCAAATCTTGTATTGAAATACGTTCCATTATTCAGCTCCTCCGTTCTTTATTTTTTCCTTCCATGTCTGACTGATTCTAAACGAAAGCATAAGCTTGGGAGGTATCAACAGGCGTTGGCCTGTGGTTGGATTCACAATGATGCGCTCCATCCGCTTCTTCACCTCAAAAATCCCAAAGTTCAACACGGATATGGTATTACCCTCCTGGAAGCTGTCACCCATAGCATCAATCAGCTGATACACATTTTGCTGCGTTTCCTGGGTGCTATAGCCCATTCGCTTGGCCAACTCCGTTATAAACTGTTTATTGTTCATCGATCAATTACTTTTTCGTTGTTCCATATAAGTCAAACTCCTCTGCATCGGTTATCAGCACATCATAGAACTGTCCGATGGTCAACTTTTCATCTGCAGGTATCAGCACCTCAGGGTCAACCTCCGGAGAGCAGAATTCCGTACGTCCCACGTACCAGTCACCTTCCTTGCGGTCAATGATGGTGCGCAGCGTCTGTCCAATCTTGGCGGCCTCTATCTCGGCGCTGATGTTCTGCTGTACACGCATCAGCTTGTCGAGGCGGGCCTGCTTCACATCCTCGGGAACGTCGTCCTCATAATGGTCTGCCGACCACGTTCCATCTTCCTCAGAATAGGCAAAAGCCCCCATTCGCTCGAAACGGGCCCACTTGGTAAACTCCACCAGTTCCTTGAAATCCTCCTCGGTCTCACCAGGGAAGCCAACCATGAGTGTTGTTCTGAGATGTATTCCCGGAACCTCACGGCGTATCCTGTTAATCAGTTCGTAGGTCTCTTCCTTGGTAACGTGGCGTCTCATCCTACTCAGCATGGAGTCGGAGATGTGCTGCAAGGCAATGTCGAGGTATTTGCAGACATTCTTCCGCTCACGAATGACGTCCAACAGTTCCCAAGGGAAGTGTGTCGGATAAGCATAGTGCAGCCTGATCCATTCCACACCCTCAATGTCGGCCATCTTGTCGATAAGCTCAGCAATATGCTGCTTGCCGTCGATATCTACGCCATAATACGTCAGTTCCTGGGCAATAACCTGGAACTCCTTCGTACCACCTTTGACCAGCCAGCGTACCTCGTCGAGTATCTCGTCCATCGGTCGGCTCTGGTGTTTTCCCGTTATCAGCGGAATGGCACAGTAAGCACAATGCCTGTCACAGCCCTCAGAAATCTTAATATAAGCATAATGGCGTGGAGTAGTCAAGTGACGAGCCCACCCAAGCCCTCCC
>CADBSN010000059.1 GCA_902797255.1 uncultured Bacteroidales bacterium
CGCTCAGGTCGCTCATCTCCTCGGGCTTCTTCATCTCATATTCGTTCTCCAGCCAAGGATGAGGGTCGTACATCATAATCAGTTCCTTGTCGGCAGTCCAGAACTGGTCGCTCAGCCATTCTGCCGTATAGACATTCGGCATACTGAGCATCCGCTCCATCTGCTCGAGTGTGAAGACGCGCTGCTGGTCTTCATCCATCGTCAGCAACTGAGTCAGGTCGATGTCCTTGAAAGCATTCCTTTGGATGGCCTCCAGAAATTTGTGGGGTGTGGGTATGTTACTCATTCGTTGTATTCTTTATCAGTTTGCAAAGGTACGAAGAAGTGAGCAAACCGCCAAACATATGAAATGAAAAATTTACGAGAAAAAGGGAAAGAGGGAAACGGGGAGTCGGTATGGTTTGGTGTACGTGGAAAGGATAAGATTATGATAATGTATTATAATTAATAATCGTATCATTAATACTTTTATTAACTTTCCCCGTTCTATACCAATACCAACCCGATTCCCTTTTTCCACGTTTCCCCGTTTCTTCCTCATTGATAGTGTGAATACTGCAACCTCATAGATTGAACTATTCCACCTACAAGAAAGCTATATCCTTATTTTTTTATTACAAAATTACAATACTTTGCATCGCGCCTGAAAATGTGCGTTTTCGAGCCTCCCTAGGAAACACTTGTTCCCTGCCTATGAAATTTTTGCTACCTGCCTAGGCCGCAAAAACTCTCTGGTATGCCCTTTATCGTGCCCCTAATTCCTTGCTTGGAAAATATCTTACACCCAAGCAACAACTCCCTCTAATTCTCTCATTACTCGCCACTTATTTCTGAATAAGCGCCACTTAATACTGAAAAAACACAGCAGTGCCAAATCCCTCTGTATACTGGTTATAATTGTCTCGGAGAAAAAGAAGTTAGTCCGAAAGGATTGAAAATTACTCCGAAAGTATTGGTAATTACTTTCGGAGTATTTGATATGCGAGAGAATTATTGTGAATACCCAAGCGCCTGTCCCTACGACTATAGTATGGCTCATATGCTTGTCCCCATGACTACTTTACAGATGACACAAGACACCCTCTAGTATCATACTAAAAGGTGTCCAGTGCCGAGCTGAATCTCACAAAAGGATCGTCCCTATTGTGTTACTGGGATGACAACAATGATTATAAAATCAGTGTCTGGGTATAAGCCGGATCTCTGCTATTCGCATCGTACGATTAAACTTATTTCGAGAAAGTTCGGACGCTGAGGTATTAGTCCTGATGATCAAGTCCATGCCCATCGAAGTAATGCTGTATTTCTCAGCCACTTGGGCATTGGTGGTTTTATCGGCAGGAACTTCCAAAGATCTTACCAATTGATTACTTGATTCACTTCCCACGGCGTTGGCATTCACATTTACTTTGGTAGGTATTTGCGATGATTCTACTGTTTCAGGCGCAAACACGATGATGATATCGTATGAAACACCAGCAACAGCCTCATCACTGCGATAAGTTACACTATGATTCACCGAGGTCTTATTTGGTTCAAAACGTACATACCTGTTACCAGGCACGCCCCATGATGCATCGACATTGCTGACTAATCTGGGCGTTATAGTCGGTTCTAACTCCAGAGTTTGACTATTTTCAATTTGAGAGACTGCATAAATGTCATTCCAAGGGTCGACGACAATTTCCCTGTTAGTTATCCAGGTGTAGAACTCGTCGGGAACGCGATTGATGGTGTAACCTTGACCGTCGTCGAAAGTCATGGAAGAAATGTCTGCTGAGAAATCCATTTGCTTAGCTTCATCGGTTGTGAGCCAAAGATTCCAGAGAGATTCTATCTGTTCCCATGTAGGAGCCTTCACACCTTCGGGGAAATGTTTTGCAAAGGCTTCAAGGGCATCGAGGGAGAATCTGGCAGGATTGGCATAGCCAAAGTCAGCCATCAACTTGGGCACTTTAAAGCTCCGTTCTGTTCCGTACATCACAATGGTCTTCTGCTGACCGCTTTCATCTACCTGACACTCGGCGAAAGTACGGTAGTAATAAGTCTGACCTAATTCCAAGGGGGTAATAATACGGTTATTATTCTCGTCATAGATGTAAAATGATGGTTCTTTGTTCTCCACATTGATGGTCATCTCCATGTTTTTTTTCCATTTCTCACCAATCACCATGTAATGACAGCCGGGATAACCGTCCAGATCAGTGGCATATGTCTTATTGTCGCAATCATCCACGTTCAGTCCTGGCTTTGTGCCGAAGCATACACCATGACGGGCTTGGAAGTTGTTGGGAATATCGCTCTGCCAAAACAAGCCTACCACATATTTCCCATCGATTGTCCATACTTGGTTGACATCCCAAGTAGCCTGATAGCCATTATCGTGTGTCGTCTCATAATGAGGCGTTTCGGTCTCTGAGGGTGCATATTCGTAGAAACGGATATTGGTGGCTTCTTTTATTCCGTTGGTGTAGCGGCGGGTAGTGCCGTCCTTCATATGTAGGATGGTTACGTCTTGAGCCACCGAGCAAGTCATGCTGCCAATGAGAGCTATGACGAATAGGATATTTCTTGTCTTCATATCTTGTTTCCTCCTTCTTTATTCGTTGTCGTAAATCGGCTTCGGTACGAACTCAAAATAGTCGAGTGCCAGTTCATAATTATTTCCTGATTTTCCGTCTGGGATATACTCTAATTTCAGATAGTTGTCAGTCTTTCCGTCAGTCGTAATCCTACCTAATGGGTATCTGACACTAATATCATATTCCGAGATGCTCACCCAATTGCCAGAACCACCATTATTACACTTACACTCTTCTGGTGCTTTCATGCACTTGGGGAGCTTGACGGAATCGCAATAATCATTCACAGCCTGTTTACGATAATTATTGGCACGACTATTCCAATCGAGGTCTGCTCCCGTTGATGGGTCTGTACCAATAAAAGATCGAATTGGATTCTCAATTGCCAGAAATCCTCTATACCCACGGTTTATACCTCCTCCCACTACATTCTCATAATATTCATAGGGGTCACTAGCCAATAATATTTGTTCGCCAGTCTTGGCATCTGTTACCAAGAACTGTCCAATGTCTTGTTGTGTAACCTTAAAAACATTTTTTGACATATAGTCGAGGATCTCGTTCCTTAAGGGATTATTACTAAAATCCATGTCGGCACTATAATTTCTCAAAGTCAGATCGAGCGATTCTATTGTCAATTGGCCATTCAGATAGACCTTTAGTTTAGGACGTGTATCCTGGGCGGTGGTTCCCATTCTTATTTCCCATTCCCCGGGAGGTAACGGTGGCAGCTTGATGGTGATGCTTCCGCCGTTGCCTAATACATTGACTTCGTCACAAAGATATACACTATAATAATAGCCTGCCCTGCGAGCAAGAAAAACACCATTCATATTCTCAGCTGTAATATTCTCTAAGCAGTTCCAATCATAGGCGAGATTTCGTCCGTCCTTTACATCTTGACTATTAACATTGCGCCAATTGCCTCTCAAATCCTCTGAATTGTTCATAATGTCAGGCGAAAGGGCCTTGAAATCCACACGCCATAGTTCACTGCCTAGCACGTCATCTTGTGTCGCCTTGTCATAGGTCAGAATGCGGTCGATGTAATAATAATAGCCGTTGAACGCCTGATGTGTGAACGGGTCACTACTATTGCTGCTGTCAGAGACGACTTTCGCACCGCGTATATCAGGATTGTCTTTCAACCCACGACGGTTCACGTAGACTCCACTTTGGGTTCCCATCGGGTAGCTGCACTTCAGCGAGGCGTTGGACATGAGTGTGCCATACCATGCAGCAATGTCAGTCATATCAGTATCAATACACTTATCTGTCTCCTTCCCATCGTAAGATGTCAGATACCAGTAGGTGCAGCCAAAGGGCAGAATGTGATAGGCCACAAAGCGGTTCAGCGAATTGCGCGGATCTTTCGGATCGCTCACGTTGGCATCCTCAGGATAGACCGCATCGTAGACCTGCTTGGCGTATGCTTTCAGATCATCAATGCTGTTGATGCCCTGTTCAGCCAGTACATTGTCCGTCTCAACAAACATCGTGAACATCTTGTTGCGGTTGGTATTGTACCAATATTTAATAGGCGATCCCAAATAGTCACCAGAGCCTATAGTATAATAATCACTAGGAGCTTGATAGTCATTGTATTGGTAGTTATTCAACGTCTTTGCTATACCAGTTTCCAGCAGGGCACTACTGAAGAGTTGAGCCTTGGTGTCAGCAGCTAATACGGCAGGTAGCAAGCATGAGCTGAATTGTTCCTCCTGTTCGTAGGTAATCTTTTCCACATTGGAAGCCGGGATAGGCAGTCCATCGTCAACGATGATGTATTGCTGCGCTCCTGCCTGCGCACATAGCGCCGCTAGAGTAATGGATAATAACAATTTCTTCATGGTTTCATCAGTTTAAAGGTAAAACGCTGGTTCACACTCACGATATAGATGCCGCGAGGCTTCTGAGTCAAGTCTACAGTAGCCTCGCCGTCATTGAGGCTTACGGCAGCGCCAATGCTTTTGCCGTCGATACTGAACACTTGCAGGCGATCTGAAGGTTGAAGGCCACTAACACGTACAACGCCAGCACTTGTCAGGTCGAAACTGACACGCTGGCATTCGTCGCTCTTCACATTCTCAATGGCGGTGACATCGGTTGTCCCCACCGTCAGGTTATCAACTTGGTCGCGCTCAAAAGACAAATAGTTCTCATTCCCGTTTTCTTGAAAGGCAACTTTCATAATACCACGGGTAAAACTGACCAAAGGTTTCTGTACAGGTAGCACAAACTCAACCTTGCTGCCATCTTTTAGATGGACGAACAAAATGCCTTGTTCTTCTGCCCATGTTCCTACTGTCACTGTCCACAATAACAGTAGCGTCAAGATCGTTTTTGTTTTCATTTATAGTTATATTTAATTGTTATTATTGGCGAACTCACAGATGGACGTTCTTTGCGAGCAAAGCGACCAGAGTCCGAGCGCATCTTATGTCCTTATGTCTGTCGCTATGTTACCATACACAGTTTTGTTTTGAGGGTTAGATCATGTATTACGTTTGCAAATATAGGAATAAATCTCCAAACTTCCAAGAAAATGAGAGAAAAACCGCAAAAATGCTTGGAACTATCAGAAATACTTCGTATCTTTGCAGACATATTTATTAACTTATTAAATTTATAGACTATGGTAAACGTAAAGCAAAACAAAGTTGAAGAACCGTCTATACGGGCTAATTTGTGTGAGTTTGATGACATTTTTGCAAATTTATTTGCAGATTTGCAAAGAAATTACTAATTTTGCAAACGAATTAGAAGATGATTATTGCTAATAAGGAACTTTTGGATAAGTTCGTGCAGGGTCATGCGCTGTCCGCAGCCCCACTAAACAAATGGGTTGAGAAGGTAAAAGCAGTAGTATGGAAGAGCCACGCTGAGTTGAAACAATCGTTTCCTTCAGCAGACTATGTGAAGAATGGTCGCTATGTGTTTAATATTGGTGGTAACAACTATAGA
>CADBSN010000060.1 GCA_902797255.1 uncultured Bacteroidales bacterium
ATCTAATTTTTTCAGGATATCACCTTTCTTACCCTCAGGAATAAGCGAAAAGTCTCCTAATTCGAGATCAAAATCATTGTCCATCGCATGTTTCATGGCATCCTTGTCAAAATGCTGATATTGCACGTCCTTTATCTCTGACAACTTCTCCAGTTGAGCCTTTTGCGCATTAAGAGAATAGCAAAACATAGAAGAAAGGGCTATCAATGCCACTCTCACATAAAAATTGATTGTTGTACACATAATTACATTTGTTTTCATATTAATAATTGATTACGTCGAATTTACTCGTTTGCCTATCGGCGAACTAAAGTTTCGTTTGTTTTAGAAGTCCTTCTATTTGTACAAACGAGGTTTTGGGAGGAAATGTTACAAAGAAAGGCGAAAAATACGATTAAGCCTCAATAGAGCCAAGCTTGCTTGAGCTTTATTGGGGCGAAGTATTTTGGGCGAAGTCAAATTTTTTCGCCCTTCATTAATTTTCGTTTTTTGCCTTAAACGCCATCGCATAAAGTTTCATTTGCTTCAGCATGGCCAGAAGCCCATTTGAACGTGTTGGCGATAGGTGCTCTGTCAATCCGATATCATTGATGAAATGGAGGTCGGCTTCGAGTATCTCGTCAGGCGTATGGTCGGACAATACGCGTATTAATAAGGTGACGATACCCTTCACGATGAGTGCATCGCTTTCTGCCTGAAAATGAATCTTACCATCGATATAGTCGGCTTGCAACCACACACGACTCTGGCAACCGTCTATAAGGTTTTGCTCTGTCTTGTATTGCTCAGGTAATGGATCCTGTTCACTACCGATATCAATCAGCAGCTGATACTTATCCATCCAATCATCGAAACCGCTGAACTCCTCAATAATCTCTTGCTGTATATCTTCTATTGTCATTGTTCTGTATAGATTACTTCCATCACGGTTTGCCCCACCGCTTTGAGTGTTTGTTTATTTATATTGCTAACATTATCGTTCATTGTATGCCAAGTCTTGCAGAAAGAATTCTCGTCTGCATCACGAGCAATGATGTCAATACAAGAAATGCCAGACATGTTCACCTGTACATGATCGTCAGTAACACCACCACCCTGTACGTTCTTAAACAAATCGCCATAACCCAATCGGATAGCTTTTGACCACACTTTGTCAACTACGCTTGGCGCATAGGCCATAGAGTAGGCTTCCTTCTCAAACACACAATTGCTACCACCTATCATATCAAGTAGAATACCATAGCGAGCTGTGTAGCCGTCTATGTGATGTTTGCCTGCCCAATATTGGGAACCTAAACACCATGTATAAGAATGGTCTTCCCCATTATCGTCCCACGCAGGTGTACCGCAGTCTTCTGCATCGAAACAGATGAAATCAACTCCTACACTTGGTGCCTTTTGTTGAAACTGGCGCGCCATTTCCAACATAGCTCCTACTCCGCTAGCACCATCATTGGCACCATCGATAGGTGTGCGATGATTCTCTGCACTCATGTCGTGATCAGCCCAAGGACGTGAGTCCCAATGTGAGCAGACGATGATGCGTACAGGATTGTCCAAACCGTAAGACGCTACGATATTACGCATCTGCACCTTGGTTCCATCGTAAAGGGTTCCCTCTGCATCCTGATTGACGACAGAGGCTCCAAACTCCTTGAACTTTTCAGCAATATAAACAGCACAGGAGTCATGAGCGGCTGAGTTCATGACACGAGGGCCGAATGCACATTGTGCTGCAACATACAGATAAGCGCTGTCCACACAGAAGTCAGGTGACTGCTGTTCGTATGCTACTTCTGGAGTCTTTGTTCCACCTACGCACGAAGCAAATAGGATAAGACCGAGAACAGTGAACCATTGACCATTGAGTTTTGGCCATTGACCATTTTTACATTTTATCATTTTTAAATTTTTACATTTTCAACAAGTTTCATCACTCTGAGGAAGTTGGCTCCCCATATCAATTCTATATCGTGTTTGGAATAACGTTCTGCAAGGAGACGACGTGTAAAGTTAATTAGTTCGCTGGCTGATGCTACACCTGGAACACCTCCATCACCATCGAAGTCTGTTCCGATACCTACATGATCTATACCCATGATATCGACCATGTGGTTGAGATGATTGACCGCATCAATGATAGTAGCCCCACCTCCTTTTCTAAGGAATCCGTCGTAGAACGTAACCTGAGCCACACCTCCATTCTGAGCCAATCGACGCAACTGGTCGTCTGTCAAGTCACGAGGATGATCACACAAGGCACGAGCTGATGAATGACTGCACACAATGGGTGTGCTACTAATATCGATTGCATCATAGAAACTCTTTTCGCTGGCATGTGAGAGGTCGACCATCATTCCCACACGATTCATTTCATGAATGACTTTCTCGCCAAACTGACTGACCCCACCGTGCTCTGCATTTCCTTTGGCAGAATCGCAGATGTCGTTATCTCCATTATGGCATAGGGTCATATACACCACTCCACGACGGCGGAAACGTTCCACGTTAGAGAGGTCTTTTCCAATGGCATATCCGTTCTCTATACCCAGCATGATAGATTTACGACCTTCACGTTTGTTGCGATAGAGGTCATCTGGAGTATAAGCAATAGCCGACAAATCAGGTGACTTTGCCACCATCGCCTCTATTTCGTCCAGTATATGATCTGCTTTCTTGGTAGCAGCAGCTAATGCTACTTCGTCCCGTGCCTCTTGTTTGAGGTACGCCACCATGATGCTAGCATCGAGATGCCCTTCTGCCATCTTGTGCAGATCTACAAGTATCTTTGGGTCGCGGCTTTGAAAATTGATTCCTTGATCGAAGAACATGGGAGTGTCACAATGGGAATCGAGCGAGAGGATTTGGGAATGAATTTGCTTAGCCTTTCGGAAGGAAGTCGCCTCAGCTACCAGCCACTCGAATAAAGGCATCATGCACGTATCGTCATTCAGGCAGAAACACTCTGGATGCCATTGAACACCAACGATTGACTTGAACTCTGTAGATTCAATCGCCTCAATCACCCCATCTGGACTCATGGCACTTACCTTGAATCCCTTTGGGATCTCACGGACAGCCTGATGATGGAATGAGTTGACAGCCAGTTCTGCTCCAAACAAATTATATAATAAGGTGCCTGGCTCAATGTGGATTGTATGCGAAGCCGTTCCACGATCCAAATCCTGACTATGCTTGATATTCACCGTCGACAGTTGGGTGTTGATGTCCTGATAAAGTGTTCCACCCATTGCTGCAGCGATAATCTGAATACCCTTACAGATACCCAGCATAGGAATCTGACGGTCATAAGCCATACGTGCCAGCAGGAGTTCCTGCTGGTCACGAACGGGTGTTACACTATGGAGTTCACGAACGGGTTGCTCTCCCAAGTAGAGAGGATTGATATCTCCACCACCGCTGAAGATGATAGCATCAAGTCCATCCAACTGATCTGCAAGCAATTCCGTCTGCTCGTATGGAGGAATCACGACAGGCACTCCCCCTGCCATCAATACGGAGCGATAATACCCCTCAGCTAACGTACAGGTCTGGTCGCGAAGGTTACCTGTGATACCTATGATAGGCCGATTAGAACATGATGGACTCGCAGCATTCAAGCCATCATAGATTCCTCTCCAATCAAAGCCTCCCTTTATCTTCATTTCACTTTAGCATTTTTTTCGATTGTCCAGTCCTTACGCTGGAGGATAGCTGGCTTGTCACCAACAAACATCTTAGAGGCATCCTTATCACCCTTCAACTGCCAGTCAAGCCATGCACGAGCAACAATAGCGAATTCGCCACCGTTGGGCTGTGCGTATGTGCCACCATGACCTACGGGGAGGTTGACAGCGATAGCTGGTTGCTTCTCAATACGCTTAAAGTCATCCATACCGTTTGCGTATGCGATATCCGACTCACCACCAAGGATGTAAATGATTGGACAATGAATGTCCTGCAATTTTTCCTTTGGCACACTTGGCATGCCACCCATCATAGAGCCGCCACCTGAGTTTAACAAACCGCTGTTGCAGATCATGATAGATGTGACACGCTGGTCGAAGCAGTTAACAAGTGCCTGCAGGCCACCACATGACATTCCTGACACACAGATATTCTTGGTGTCGATTTTCTGATAATAAGGACTATTCTTGTCTGCATTCTGAGCGAAAGCCCAATCCATCGACTCAACCTGCTGTTCAGCACGTGATTGGTTTCCACCCATGCCACCCATACCACGAAGTGCACCCTCCTTTGGCATGGTACCTGTTGCCAGAACAATATATCCATAAGATGCTATCTCATTGAGGAACTTCTCATGTCCACGCGGAGAATTTGCACATCCACCATTACCCCATACAAGGACAGGGAGAGGATTCTTTGCGTTAAACTTTGAAAGGTCTTGTGGTGCAAATACTGTATGCTCTGCGAAGCCGGCAACTTCAGTCATGATTGCTTTGTAAGGACCAGAACCACCATCATCAAGGACGATACCATTGGATTGCGCGAAAACAGAACCAGCCTTCATCGAGAAGACAAGTAATATCGCAAAAAATAGTTTTGTTTTCATAAACTTGTTGTTTTAAAAGTTAATAATGTACGCTCATTTTGCGCAAAGATACAAAATATTTCGCAATTTACAATTCATAATTCATAATTATTGCATTTTTACATTTTATAATTTTTGCATTTTTACTTTTTTCTCTATCTTTGCATCATGAAACGAACATTTATTACATATCTGCTGATGCTGGCCTGTACGGCTTTCGTCAGTATGAACGCACAGAATGACCGAACCTTCAATGTCTTGAAGAATCTGGATGTATTTCATAACATCTACAGAAACCTCGATGCGTTCTATGTCGACACCCTCGATGCCGACAAGGTTATCAAAGTAGGTATCGATGCGATGCTCCACTCGCTCGACCCTTACACCGAATATTTTCCAGAAGAAGATCAGAGCGACCTGAAGATGCTGACACAGGCAAAGTATGGTGGAATCGGCAGCCTCATCCGCATGATGAAGGACTCTACCGTCATCATCGCTGAACCCTATGAAGGTATGCCAGCAGCTATTGTTGGATTGCAAGCTGGCGATATCCTGCTAAAGATTGACGACCACGACCTGAAAGGGATGGGCACACCAGAAGTAAGCAACTTGCTGAGAGGCGAGCCTGGTACTACCTTCATACTGAAGTTCCAGCGTCCAAACGAAAGTAAACCACGTGAGGTGAAAATCACTCGTCAGAGCATCAAACTGCCAGCAATACCTTATTTTGGAAAGATTGGCAATAGTGGTTACATCAACCTCAGTCAGTTCACCAACGACTGCTACGGCTATGTGCGCAAAGCCGTCATCTCATTGAAAGAACAAGGAGCACAAAACCTCATCTTCGACCTCCGAGGCAATCCTGGTGGTGCACTCGATCAGGCTGTACGTATCGTCAACCTCTTCGTACCCAAAGGACTGACCATCGTGGAAACACGTGGAAAAGTTGAAGGTGGCAATCAAACCTACAAGACGAACGACCAACCTCTTGATGAAGAAATACCAATCGTCGTGTTGGTTAGCAACAGTTCCGCATCCGCTTCTGAAATTGTAGCAGGTAGCCTCCAAGACCTCGACCGTGCTGTCATTGTGGGCTCACGCACCTATGGAAAAGGACTCGTACAATCGATACGTGAATTGCCATATAATGGCGACCTGAAACTCACCACAGCCAAGTACTACATCCCAAGCGGACGATGCATACAGGAAATCGACTACAAGCAGAGACGTGAGAAAACCAACAACAGCAACACCACTCGCGATGAAGAGTTCAAAACACGCAATGGACGAATCGTAAAGAGCGGTAAAGGCATCATGCCTGACGTTGAGGTGAAGCACGACACGATGCAAAACATCGTCTATTACCTCGCCAACGATGATGTACTCATCCAATATGGTACCAAATACTGCCAGACACATTCTGCGCCTGCATCTGTTGCCGAATTCAAACTGACTGATGCAGACTTCGAAAACTTCAAACAGATGGTGATTGATAGCGATTTCAAGTACGACCGTCTCAGCGAAAAGCGGCTGGAAGACTTGAAGAAAGTCGCTGAGTTCGAGGGCTACTACGAAGATGCAAAGGCAGAATTTGAAGCGCTCGAAAAGAAACTGACACACAATTTGGCCAAAGAGATAGATCATCACGCCAAAGACATTCGTCAGCTGATTTCCCTTGAAATCATCAAACGTTATTTCTATGAGTCAGGTTCTGTGCAGGAAGCCCTCAAAGATGATTTGGATTTGCAGAAGGCACAAGAGATTCTGGCAGATAAAAATGAATACAATAAAATCTTAGGCGGCCCCCAAAATCCGTAATCACGTCATCCCGTTATAACGTTATAATGACATAGGCCGCAAAAAAAACTTAAACCATGCGTAACAGTAAGCTATATCGTCAGAACCGCTCATTCATGTGGCTGAATGTTGTTCTTGCCATCGTGGTAATAGCAATTGTAGCCGCCTTTATGTATTTTAGCGGCTACAACATTTTCTAAAGGCCAGAAAAACACTGGAATCAGAACTTGAACTCCAGAGCAAACCTAAAACCGTTTTTCTTGATTTTATCTCCACCAGGTACAGCAGGAAGGTCGAGATAGTTGAGTCGACGTACATATTGTACCTTTAGGATTTTGAAGATATTGCTGATACCTACAGAGAACTCCATGTAAGGAGTATTGCCCATTACAAAAGAAGTCGGCTGTCCATCTCGAGTAGGGAATCGGTACAGGACATCATCGTTCGGATTCAAATATGGGTTGTTTTTATCCGACAGTTTTCCATACAACATCTTGAAACCGAGGCTCTCGCGCCATTTGAGTTTATTCAACAACGGAATGCGGTTGAATACTTTTCCATCTAGGTTCCAGTTGAGGGTGAGCGTAACATAGCGGTCGTTTAGGAACTCCATATTGCGGAGCAGGTTGAACGACCAGCGGTCGAACTGAATGAAGTACGACAAGTTTGACGATGGAATGAAAAGCATTGGGAACGGTACTTTGTTCCATTGGATACCACCTCTCAGATAAGCCTCAACATATCCACAAGCTCCAGGAAGCCAGAATTTCTTGAATATAGTCGCTTCGGTAGTGTTATATCGATATTGTCCGCCGAGGAATCCATCGAAACCGATTGTATGCTCGAGGGTCGTTTCGAGTGCATCACGATTAATCCTTAGACGCTGTTGCTTGGTCAGAATGAACTTCTCTCGTGGAGCATATCGCAAGCCTATTTTGATATCCGTCGTCTTCAAGTTGGGAAGGATGGCACCGTCGCTGTTGCGCTGATACACCAGTTTGCCTGCCGGTGTGAACTTAGCATGGTCGAGCGAGACGGTCCATGTCATGAAATTCTTTGTCTCATATCTGAATGTCGTTGTAAAGTCGTTGACATACATCATCTGGTCCACCTTGCCGGTGCTGAATGAACTAAAGACGTTGTTCTTACCAGTTCCCGAAAACTTATCGACTGGCGACATATCGTCGTACATATACGATACGGTCAATGAACGATAAGGGAACTCGTGAACCATATATTTCTTACGGTTGAACGAGTACTCCAATTCTGCTTTATACTTCGACTTCTTATCCTTCAGGCCATATGCATAGTAGCCTCGGGCAAAGAGATGCGGATTGAGATTTCCTGTAGTCTGCAGGCTCCCTTGGAAACGCATTCCATCGATGTCGTTGTGGGATACAATTGCATTCAACGGGATGAAGTCAAGTTTGTTAGGCTGAGGTGTCAATTCTACGGAGTTCTCCACAACTGCCGTAAGGAGATACTTCCAGAAACTACCCAAATCTTCGTTGATTTTATCTACTGAACGACCTAAGTTACTCTCCATATCGGTTAGCTTGACAGGCCGTACTGCTGCCCAATAAGTGGAGTCCTTGAATTCGGCATCAGATTGTATGTCTTTCACCTGCGAATAGCGGAACGCTTTCTTGTCGGTAATCGGCTCAAAGCTATAGTTGCTGTAGTGGGTATAGCGCTGACAAGCCATATTCAGCATGCCGTACAATCCGCTCATTTCCACGATCATGTTGTCGTTCTCAAGTACACGTTCACCTGTGGGCAAAGTCATGAAGTCCTGAATGACCAACAGATTATCCACGTAGTTCACACCCCCCTTTTCCGGGATATTCAACACGGATCGCTTCACCTGATAGGTTGAGTCGTTGGTAATGTATAAATGACCTGAGAAGCCGAAGTCCTGACTGTTGTTAGGCACGAACACAACGTCGATGCATCGTTCGCCATTCACCTCTATCGTATCCTGGATATAGAAATGATAGAACGATATTGCCTCCGATGTAGATATAGGGCTGATAAACGGATGCTGGAGCAAACGCACATTATCCTTATAAATATCCACTTCGGTAAAGATGTCCTTGACCCACTCGGTAATCATATCTCCAGAGGTCAACATCGCATTGAAACCGTCACTACGTTTTCCTGTGATGGTGGTCTTGGTTGCCTTGGGACTCTTGCGATAGTTCTCCATCGAAGTAGTCTCGTCCACCATGATAGGAATAATCAGTTTACCAGTCTCAGGACACACTTCTGCCAGCGAACTCTTTTCTACATCATTGTACGAAAAGGTGTGTTTCTCGTATTTATCGAAATGATAGTAGTCTTTCTCTTTGATGTCACTCCTGTGTTTGTTGGCAATCACCTTCCTCATCAACTCCACTGCCGGGTTATTCTTCCGGCTATAGCGTTTCTTCGTACCTTTCACAACGACTTCGCTCAGCAGGATATCATCTGAATATAGCTTAATGGTGCTGTGAATCTCCTTTTGCGAAGCATTGACTGTGACAATAACGGACTTATATCCTAAGCTCGACACCTCCAGTTTGTTGTGCTCTTTATAGATACCTACCTGGAAATTACCGTCAAGATCTGCTTGCTGTCCTATTGATGTGCCAACATATTTCACGATTGCAAAAGGCACAGGTTCACCTGTACCAGCATCAATCACCTTCCCGTGAAACTGAGCTTGAACAGGAAGTGCGAACAAAAGGAGAGGTAGTATGAATAGGAGTGAGAAGTGTTTCATAACATGGTAACCACTCCCCACCCTAAAGGGGCAGGGAGTGGATTGGTTTTCTTAATCTGTAATCAAATCCTTACCTGTCATCTCTGCTGGCTGAGGAAGTCCCATGATGTGAAGGATGGATGGTGCAACGTCTGCGAGCACACCGTTCTCCACTTTCGCGTTCTTGTTCTCAGTTACATAGATGAATGGAACAGGGTTGAGTGAGTGAGCTGTGTTAGGCGTACCGTCGCTGTTGATTTCGTTGTCTGCATTTCCGTGATCGGCAATGATGATGGTTTCGTAACCAACTGCCTTAGCGGTTTCAACGACTTCCTTCACACACTCATCAACAGCCTTCACAGCCTTCTCTACAGCCTCGTAGATACCTGTGTGGCCTACCATATCACCATTTGCGAAGTTGACAACCACGAAGTTGTACTTGTCTTCCTTCAATGCAGCCACCAACTTGTCCTTCACTTCGTAGGCGCTCATCTCTGGCTTCAGGTCATAAGTTGCAACCTTTGGTGATGCCACCAAGATACGCTCCTCACCTTCGTATGGCGCCTCACGTCCACCGTTGAAGAAGAAGGTGACGTGTGCATATTTCTCAGTCTCAGCTGTGTGGAGCTGCTTCAGTCCCTTTGATGAGATATATTCGCCCAGCGTGTTCTCCACGTTCTCCTTTGGGAAGAGGATGTGTACACCTGTGAACGATGCGTCGTATGGAGTCATGCAGTAATACTGCAGACCTGGAATGGTATTCATTCCCTGCTCAGGCATATCCTGCTGAGTGAGCACGATGGTCAATTCCTTCGCACGGTCGTTGCGATAGTTGTAGAAAATGATGACATCGCCTTCCTTGATAGTTCCATCGATGTTGGCGTTGTTGATTGGGAGAATGAACTCGTCAGTCACGTTTTCATCGTAACTCTCCTGCATAGCCTGAACCATATCTGTTGCCTGCTTACCTTTTCCCTTGATGAGGAGGTCGTATGCAATCTTCACACGTTCCCAACGCTTGTCACGATCCATTGCATAGAAACGTCCGATGATGCTTGCGATTTCGCAGCCAGTCTCCTTACCCTTCGCTGTGAGCTGTTCAATAAAGCCCTTACCACTCTTTGGGTCAGTATCACGTCCGTCCATGAAGCAATGGATGTAGGTGTTCTTGATACCGTATGCCTTGCTGATGTCGCAAAGAGTAAAGACATGATCAAGCGAACTGTGTACACCACCGTTTGAGGTCAGACCCATGAGGTGAACGCTCTTGCCAGTCTTCTGTGCATACTCGTAGGCGCTGATGATTTCAGGGTTCTTCATGATCGAACCGTCCTTGCAAGCACGATTGATCTTCACGAGGTCCTGATAGACGATACGTCCTGCACCTATATTAAGGTGACCCACCTCTGAGTTTCCCATCTGGCCGTCAGGCAGACCAACGTTCTCGCCTGATGCCTGTAACTGTGAATGCGGATAAGTTGCATTCAGATAATCCATATATGGAGTAGGAGTAGAATAGATTACGTCTCCCTTTGACTTGTCACCGATTCCCCATCCATCGAGAATCATTAATAATGCTTTCTTTGCCATAATAGTCTTTACTCAAAAATCAGTAGATAATAGTTTTTCTTTCCTTTCTGTGCCAGCAGATACTTGCCGTCGATGAGATCGGCAGTTGTCAGCGTTTGGTCAAACTGTGCCAATTTCTCCTTGTTGATGCTTACGCCACCTCCTTGGGTCATCTTGCGCATCTCACCCTTC
>CADBSN010000061.1 GCA_902797255.1 uncultured Bacteroidales bacterium
TTCCAATACTACAACTTCACAGACGATAACACCCTCGCCACTACTGTTTCGGATCTGCGAAACGACGAAGGAAAGATTGTTTTAAGAGAGGGTGCAACTGTCAAAATCAAGTGGAACAAGGAACAGCAAAGGTTCCTCAAAGACGAATCAATGCCATAACCCACAAACAACATGCAGTGGCTCAACAACATACGACAGATTGGCAAAGCTACACATACTTGCAGAATGTGGTATCATGTGCTGCGACTCGTTATGCCACACAAGACAACCACATTGTCCTTAGAGGAAGCCGAGCACATCATGGAGCAACGATATGCTGACAAAGGATCTACATGCGTGAAGACCAACACAATTGCTGCCCATCCTGAATACGACCTGGAGATTATCGTACCAGTATACAATGCGGCTAACTATTTGGAAACATGTATCGAATCCATCAACAGCCAAGTTACCAACTACCGATTTCATGCAACATTCATCAACGATGGAAGCACAGACGCGAGTGCCGATATCCTGAGGCAACATGAGCACGATGAGCATATCACCATCCTCACGCAACAGAATCGTGGAGTTTCAGCTGCACGTAATCAGGCTTTAGCACACATCAACGCACGCTATGTGATGTTCGTAGATGCAGACGACCTATTGCATCATGATGCAATCAGCAACCTGATGGACAAAGCATACGAACAAAATGCAGACATCGTGGAAGGGTCGATTGCTACCACAGATGGAACAACAGAAAAACCATTTATACAACACACATACAACAACAACGCACATAATCTTACGGGCTATGTGTGTAGCAAGGTGTTCGCCGCCCATTTATTCGAACATATCGGTTTTCCTGAGGGATATCGTTACGAAGACACCATTCTGTCCTTCATCCTCTACCCTATCGCCCACAACATGGCGACCATCAGCCCCATCACATATCTCTATCGACAACACGCAACAAGTTTCACCTCATGCGAACAAGGTAACTATGCTATTCTTGATGCCTATTGGGTTGTTCGTCAGGTGGTCAAAACAGCAGTGGAGCGTGTCCCTGCAGAACGTCACAATCAGGTCTACGAGGCGTTCCTCACAGGTATGAAACTATCAGGAGGGCGTTTGACGAGTTTGGATAGCAAGACCCATTTGGCTTACTTTACTGCGATGTGCGAACTAGCCAACCATTATTTCCCCACCCTCACAATCATTCCTGCCGACAAGTCCCATCTGGCACTTGCAGCAATCGACGAGGCATTAAGAAACAAAGATTTCACGCACTATCTCCTTGCGTCCAACTTACTTTAAATTCTCCCTGTCAACCATTTTAGGGTGAAATATAACCACTCTTGCAATCGGAAAAGTGTCCATGAAGAACGTAAAGGCATATAACCGAATTTGCGTAGCTGCTCTTGGGGTATCAAATCCCAATTAATACAATCATAATCATCACGAATCAATTGCCACGCTTCTTGACGTTGGGCTGCACTATAATATTTGCGTCCATACAGATACAGATGACGGATGGCATTTATCACCATCAGCCAACGAAAGCGTTCATGTGCACTGCGGATAGCATGTGAATAGCCACCCTAGAGTAGATGGTCCGACATCGCGACATGGGATTTCAACCCTCCGAAGATAGCCATATTCATCGCATGCGAGAGCGAATCGTCGAGCAAGCGGTAGTAATAGATGCCTTCACTCTGGATGATACGAGGTGACTCAAGGAAATGCAGCAGAGCGGTATTGTCTTCACCATATACACGGTCAGCATTATCGTAGAGAATACGCAGTTGAAGAGCACGTCTGACAAGATATCGTCCGGCAACATGCCAAGGCATGCTATTGTTCCTTCATATTATAGACCGCAACAATCACACTTACTTTGGCCATACGATAATCAATCTTTCGTAATTTGGTGCAAAGATACGAAATAATTCATAATTCATAATGCATAATTAATAATTAATTTGTAATTTTGTCGCGCAAAGACAAATCATCCGATAGATGGACAACGATCAGAAGAACCGAAGTAGCCGCATCGCTCGTAACACATTATATCTGTACGGGCAGATGTTGGTACAACTTATTGTAAGTCTGTTCACGGCTCGCGTAGTCATCTTAACCTTGGGCGAAGTGGACTATGGTATCTTCACCGTTGTAGGAGGTGTGATGAGTGTGTTCATCGTGCTCAATTCGTTCGTTTCGGCCACCATGCGTTTTATCACATACGCCCAAGGTGAAGGAAAAAGCACAGAAGAGCTGCACACCATCTTCAGCACAGCACGGCTGGTTCACCTCACCATCGCTGGACTGGTATTCCTCTCGGCTGAGACAATCGGACTCTACTATGTATGTAACTATCTGGTCATCCCTCCCGATCGACTCACGGCCACCATCATCATTTATCAGTTCTCCATCATCACGTCTTTGATTGGCATCATGAGCGCCCCCTACGACGCACTGATCGTAGCGCACGAAAAAATGGGCGTATTTGCCTCAATCGGTATCTACAACGTGCTCATCAACCTCATCATCGTCTTTCTGGTCCAGTACACCAATACCGACAAACTCATCCTTTATGCAGCACTCATCATGTTGATACAGGTCAGCATGCGACTCATCTATGGTTGGTACTGCAACCGTTTCTTTCCAGAGACACGCGGACGATGGGTGTTCGACAAACAGCTGTTCATCCGGATGCTGAAATTCGGAGGATGGTCGTTCAACGGCACTTTAGCCTCTATCGGTTACTCACAGGGAATCAATCTGTTGCTCAACTTCTTCTACAACACGGTCATGAATACCGCCTACGGAGTGGCCAACATCATTCAGAGCAAACTCTATCTGTTTGCAGAGAACGTCCTGACAGCAGTCCAACCACAAATCGTGAAAAGCTATGCAGCAGGCGATTTCCGATACCTCCACACTTTGGTGATTACCTCCTCGAAGTTCTCCTTCCTCTTATTATACCTATTGTCCTTGCCCATACTACTCAACACAAGCTACATCCTTTTCATCTATCTTGGTGATGTACCAGAATACACGGTATGGTTTGTTCAGATGTCAATCATGTGCATGATGGTTCACACGCTTGGAGCCGTAATGTGTATGTCCATTCATGCTACAGGACGCATCGCAAAGTTCCAGATGATTGAGGCCAACCTCCTGTTACTCATCGTTCCGATAGCGTGGTTCTGCTTGTGGAAAGGGTGCTCACCAGTCTCTGTATTCGTCGTTCAACTCGTAGTGTTCATCGTCACTCAGATAGCCCGAATGTTCATCGTATGCCCAGCTATCAAGCTGTCAGTATGGCGTTACGTTAAGGAAGTGTTGCTGCGTTGTTTGATTGTAATTATCATCGGCAGCATCATACCGGTTATAGCCCACTTATCCGACTATCTGCTGGGACACCCACTCACCAAGATTGTAGTCAACAGCACCATCTGTCTCATCTCAACCATTCCAACCATCTACTATATTGGACTGGATAAGGAACAACGTTTGTTTGTCACCAATAAAATCAAACATATCTTCCATTCCAACTCCCTTTAGGTTTTAGACTTTAGATTCTAGCCCTCCCCTTTGGGAATTAGAGGGTGCAAAAAGCCCCCTCCATCATTCGCTTCGCGCAAAATGCTATCGCTCGGCATAGTTCAAATGAACTTGACTCTGCTCTCGCTTAATCGCATTATTCGCTTCGCGCAAAATGCTATCGCTCGGCATAACCTTGAACTTCTTGAACTCTTGAACTCTTGAACTCTTGGCCCTTGACCCCAATAATTACATTATATCATTTTATAATTTTTACATTTCCTCTTGAATCCTCCTTCTCTTCTGCAGCCATTGGCAGTTCCTCTTCTTCCTCCGTTGGTTCGTAATTCCGTAAGTCCGTAGATCCATGTCTCCGTGCTCCCTCTTCCATCAGACATCAGACTTCAGCCTTCTTCAATCTTACATACCAAGAAGCAAGGTCGTTCCGCCGTCGTTCGAAGGTCGTTCGTAGGTCGTAGCAAGGGACAAGAA
>CADBSN010000062.1 GCA_902797255.1 uncultured Bacteroidales bacterium
GTTCTACAAGGGCTTCCACAACGAGCCAGACGGCAGCTATCTGAAGACTTCGAATGCACCCGTTGGTGAGTACGACGTCCATTTCAATGGTGTGTACAGCGGTACACAGACTGCCTTGGATAAGCAAACGACGACAGACAATTTTGCTGGAGGTTTGCTTTTCAGACTTACTGTAGTCCCTCTGGGTGATTCAAATTTCGAAATGCGTGAAAGCCGTGAGTACACAGAAGAGGATGCATCCCGCGACCAAGAACTGCGCGACTTTGCATATAAGTTCGATGCTTGCAAAGGCGAGATTCCGTGCAGGGACATTGACGTTGCTCTAAGTAATTGGACCACTCGCCGAATGAAAGATGCCGGTGACGAACACAACTACGCACTTGAGGATATCATCAAGCGACCCTATTGGCATGGAATGAACTTCTCGCTCCCATTTATCGTCAGTCGCCACTGGGACGAGATGGTAGAGGAAGGAGGCAAGTATAAGTCCGGTCCGAACTTCAAGACCGACAAGTACGACCGTCAGCTGGCCTTGCTTATCGAAAATGCCCAGTTTGCTTTCCAGCAATACTTCTTCCTGGGTATAGGCGAGAAGTACTACGACGACTTGCAGGCTAACGAAGCCTCAAACAAACACCGTCAACAAAAGACGATACTTGCCTATCGAAGGTTGCCGGAAATCTTTAGCAGCGAGGATGTGAAACGCGAATATCGATACGATAACGTTGGTTCTGTGTGCAGTCGTTTGAAGATTCTTCAGGACGATGGTATGGCGAAGAAGATTCGTACTGGACCAAACAAAGGAATGTATCAAAAACTTCAATAAAGATTATATTGAAATATTGATTATTGATTTTTGTTTTTTTCCAATAACAACACAAGCGGCGCTACTCAATGAGTGGCGTCGCTTGATGTGTGGAAAAAAGTATATTTGAATTAAAGAGCTCTAACAATGTCAAGAAATTGAGCAAGTGTTCTGACATCTACCTTGGGGAAATCGTAGTGTTCCAACTCGTCGAAGTGGCGATCATTGCTTACGATATAAGTCGCACCAGCTGTGACGGCACAGTCAACAAACTTATTATCGTCGGGGTCTGCTGTAATAAGGTTGAAACGATAGGCTGGATTTATACGTTCGACGTTGGGCGTTTCCATCAATTCCTTGAGCACGGTGTTAGCGATGAGGTTATTGTACCGTTTAGCCAGAATCTCGTGATATTCAAAGAGTATTTCATTTGAAACGCACAACACATATTTGCTTGCACGGAATGCCTGCCAGACATCGTTGTTGAACGAACCTGGCATGATGACGTTGACGAGGCAGTTAGTGTCCAGAACTATTTTCATCAGTATGGTGTCCTTTCGTGTTGGTTCGACCAATCGTCAAGCGTTTCCTGCGTTATATTGTTGTCCTTCTGGAACTGAAGTAAGAGGCGGTCTGTCTTCTTACGATAGAATTGGAGAAGGATTTCCTGCAATTCCTGCTGCTCCTGCTCTGTGTCGATGTACGACATGAGAGTCAGCACGTTCAACTGTGCGGGATTTAATTGCTTTGTTACCATATTACTTTGATTTTTCTCGCTGCAAAGATAATGCATTTCCACGAAACGGCAAAACAAAATGCAAATAAAGTTAGTTTACCGTTTACTGTTTACTGTTTACCGTTTAAGAAGTTGAAAGTGAAGAGCCAAAAGTGAAAAAACAGCAGCAAAAATCATAAAACTATCAATTATCAATTGTCAATTATCAATTGTCAATTATCAATTGTCAATTATTTCGTAACTTTGCAGTCAGTTTTTAAAGTCGAGAGCCAAGGGTCAAGAGGCAAGAGAAAGAGACCCCCTCCAAACCTCCCCGAGGGGAGGAAGAGGTCAAGGGCCAAGGGTCAAGAGCCCTCTCGACTCTAGACTCTAGACATTAAATGGTAAAATAGTAAATGATAATATGGAATTATTTGACGTATATCCATTATTCGATATAGCCATCGAACGTGGAAAAGGATGTAAGGTGTGGGACGACAAAGGACAGGAGTATCTTGACCTTTATGGTGGACACGCAGTCATCAGCATCGGACATTGTCACCCTCACTATGTGGAAGTGGTGACAAACCAGCTGAACAAATTGGGATTCTATAGCAATTCGGTCATCAATCCGCTTCAGCAGCAGCTGGCTCAGCGACTGGGCAAGGCGTGCGGATACGAGGACTATCGTCTGTTCCTCATCAACAGTGGTGCAGAGGCGAACGAGAACGCTATGAAGCTGGCATCGTTCTATAACGGTCGCACTCGCATCTTATCAATTGAGAAAGCATTCCATGGACGTACTTCGTTGGCTGTAGAGGTGACCAACAATCCTAAGATCATTGCTCCTATCAACGACAATGGGCATGTCACTTACCTGCCCCTCAACGACCTTGACGCATGGCGTCAGGAAATCGAGAAGGGTGATGTCTGCGCCTGTATCATCGAGTGCATTCAGGGCGTAGGCGGTATCCGCATGGTCAGCAAGGAGTTCATGCAAGGACTACGAAAACTCTGTGACGAGACCAACACGGTACTTATCTGCGACGAAATCCAATGTGGTTATGGACGTTCGGGTAAATTCTTCGCTCATCAGCATCTGATAAATCAATCCGCAGAAGGTGGATGGGAGGGTGCTCCCGACCTCATCACCGTAGCCAAAGGTATCGGCAACGGATTCCCCATGAGCGGACTCCTCATCTCGCCTAAGTTCCAGGCTGTCTACGGTCAGTTAGGTACTACCTTCGGTGGCAACCACCTCGCTTGTGCCGCGGCTCTCGCAGTACTCGATGTGATGGAAAGTGAACAGCTTGTAGAAAACGCACGCATCGTAGGCGACTATCTCATGCAACGCATGAAAGAGGAGCAGTTGCCACATGTGGTGGATGTGCGTGGTGTAGGACTGATGATTGGTGTGGAACTGGATGTTCCATACAAAGAGATCCGTACCCGACTGGTCAAGGAGCAGCATTGTTTCACAGGATGCAGCGGCACTAATGTTATCCGTCTGTTGCCTCCTCTCTGCCTCACCAAGGCTGACGTTGATGATTTCATACAACGATTCAAAACTGTATTACAAGAACATATTTAACAACAAAATCAAAACACGACAATGAAGAGACTTATCGTTTCAACAGCCGTATTCGCTACGGCTCTCGCTCTCTCCGCACAGACCAGTCTGGCTGAGCAGGCAAAAGAAGACCTCAAGAAAAACACCACCATCGGAGGATGTATCATCACCAGAGCTGGATATACTGATAATGATGCAAGCAATACAAAGACTGACTTCGGTGTACGTTCAGTACGTGGACATATTATGGGTAAGATACTCGATTTCGGCTACATGCTGCAACTGGAATACACAGGAGTAGCCGGAACACAAAGAGAGGAAGGAACACATATTGTAGATGCATGGATTGAGTGGCAGAAATATCCTGAGTTCAAGGTGAAGATCGGTCAGCAGAAACGTGCCTTCACATTCGAGAATCCTTACCACCCTATGGATATCGGATTTGGAACTTACTCACAGTGTGTGTCGTTCATTGGAGGATATGCCGACAAGGTTGGAGAGCAGAACAGTCATGGACGTGATGTAGGACTTGCCATCAGCGGTGATTTGTTCCCATATAACGGCCACAAGTTCCTGCACTATCATGCAGGAATCTACAATGGTCAAGGTGTTAACCACAACGATAAGAATAAGCGTAAGGACTTGCTTGCAGGACTATGGGTAGAACCTATCGAGAAACTCCTCGTGGGCATCTACGGGTGGTCAGGCGACTATGTAAAAGCAGACGGAACAACCCTCGATCGTAAACGTTGGTCAGCAGGAATGCAATACGAGAGCGATTGGTCGGCACGTGCAGAATATATCGGTGACAAGGACGCTGATGGATGGTATGCGCTGGTAGGAGCTCCACTGAACAACCAATTCAAAGTCTATGGCCGTTGGGATGTATATCGTAACACCAAGCATTGGGACAGCACCAAGACCAATTATGGTTTGGCTTTGGCCTACAAGCCTTGTCAGTATGTACAGCTACAGGCCAACTACACCTACACACATGCACGCTTGGAACTCGATAAGAACTACAACACATTTGACATCCAAGCTTACATCAAATTCTAATTAGAAGAAAAGAGAATGTGCTCGGCACATTCTCTTTATTATTTATTGCTGCTGTGGAATCTGTGGGCGTCCAAATGCGCCTCCAGGTCGTCCAAACGGACCGCGGTTTGGCTGAGGAGGAGTCAAGTTGATGCCATAAGTCAAAGTAGTGTTGTCACCGAAGTTGTTGATGTTGATAAACTGATTTGTACGGTCATCATAAAACACCTTCATTTGTTCCTCATCGGCTCTCAAACTTTTGCCATAAGCCATATTCAACAACTCGCAAACAGTCTGGAAATGATCCTTCGGATAGGTATAACGAGCGATGAATAATCTGTGATTAACGAATATCACATCAATGGAAGTCGGCGTTGGTTTTCTGTCCTCATTCTTCGACTTGATGTGATACATGTCCCTGAATTCACCCGAGCGTTCGTACTTCACTCCTGCTGCGTTCCAAGCTTCAAATACCTTTTGTTCCTCGGAACCGAGCACCATACCGAATACTTCGTGCGAAATCTGCGCAGATGCCATTGTTGTTGATAGCACAACTGCAAGTAATAACAGTGTTCGTTTCATAACTCAATAATTTTAGGTTCTCAAATATATTTGGTTCTATTTAGGTACTAAGTCAACAATTCAAAATCATCTCATCATTTCTACCGCAAATATAGTAAAAAAACTTCACAACCAAATAAAAAACGAAAAAAAATCATAAAAAATGCAAAAAAAATCAGGAATCACGTCCCATTTCTTCACAGCAAATATGACAATGCCTGAAAAACTCATCAAAAAAAGACAAAAAAAGGATGGGCTTTTAGGCTCATCCTCAGTTTTGATATCAGCTACACGAAATTATTTCTTTCCGTGAAATTCGCATGATACAGTAAGAGACTTACGTCCTTTCTTACGACGCATAGACAACACGCGACGACCATTCTTTGTTGTCATACGCTGACGAAATCCGTGCTTGTTGATTCTCTTACGATTGTGAGGTTGGAATGTTCTTTTCATTGTTTTATATTATTTGAATTTTCTTATTACTTCAACTTTTCTTTGGCTTTTATTCTGCCATTTTTTTGTATTCCGTTCGTTTAATTGCACAAACAGCGTGCAAAATTAGTGATTTTAAATAAATCGACCAAAGATTTGGCGGTTTTTTGCTTACTTTTTTTGTTATTTTACGAAAAACACCTAATTTTGCACTCGATTTAGGGCAACCCGTCTCATTAGAATTGAAAAACTGAGGGGTTGACAGACAAAAAAAATGAGAGAATAAATATTAGTAATAATCGTAAATTATAAATTTGAATTATGGCTATATTAGCAGGTGATATCAAAAAAGGCGTTTGCCTCCGCCTTGACGATGGCAAAATTTGGGTAGTAATCGACTTTCTTCACAAGAAACCAGGTA
>CADBSN010000063.1 GCA_902797255.1 uncultured Bacteroidales bacterium
CTTTGAACGAGGCCATTGATCGCTACCGTAAAGCAAATGCTTCAGAAGCCAATCCTATCGATTACTCGTCATGGATTACCAACCCAAGTTTCGAGGACGGCACAGATGGCTGGACGGTTGTAGGAATGGGTACGCAAGGCAATTCGGTATTCTCCGTCAAGGCTGGTAACACTTACCTGGAACGCTGGGTGAGCAAAGGTAGCAAGGTGGGCGACGGAAGTGTCGTTCAGACCGTCAAAGACCTGCCTGTGGGTATGTATCAACTGAAGGTGGCTGCTCAGAACATTCAGGAAGATACTCCGTCGAGATCACAGAACGGAGCATGGATTGTGGCTAATATCGACAGCCAGAAGGTAACTACCCGCAAGCAATACACCCTGACATTCACCAACATCGAGAACGATGTGGAAATTGGTTTCATTGCAGAGGGAGCAACAGGCAACTGGCTGGCATGCGACAACTTCCGCCTGTATTATATCGGAGGTACGGATGAGGACTTATATAACACCCTACAACACTATATAGATGATAGCGAACAATACCTCAGTTTGAAAATGCGTGGAAGTGTGAAGGAATTGTTGTGTACTTACCTTGACGCAGCAAAGGATGTGAAAGATTTCCTGCGCATCGGTGAAATCACCAAAGTGTCTACGCAGCTCCGTCTCACGACAGAGCAAGCACGACTGTCGGTTGAGGCCTATGCTGCATTGGAAGCTGCTATCAACGATGCCGTAACGACGCTGGGAGATGGAAGCGCATCAGGAGCGGATGTATATAGTGCTGCTATCGAAGATGCACGTAACCTTTACAACCTCGATACGAATCAGAATGACGAGTTGTACGCAGCTATCGACCGTCTGGAGGATGCCAAGTTGCTGTTCTTGATTCAGTCGCCGACGGGATCCGTTCCAACCGTCACGACAAACAGCCGTTATGCTCGTGGAGCCACGATGGCATTTGGACGATTCACTTATAGACTGAATGGCGCCAAACTGAAAGAAGCCGGTTTCTGCTATAGCACGGAACGCAACCCAACTATCTTTGATGGAAAATCCACCCGTACACTTTCGAACAACGGTCTCATCTACGTGATGGAGAATCTGACACCTGCTACTGTCTATTATGCACGTCCGTATGTCCTGACTGAGGGCTATCGGATTTGCTATGGTGACGAACTGAAGATTATCACCATTCCGAAGGGCACCATGAACTGGTGGTACAACAACGGAGGAAGCGCAGAGGAGAACGATCGCATCAACTATGCGCTGCAAAACGGTACGAAGATATGGAACGATTTGATGAACATACAGGGTGTAACCCTCAGCGTATCCTACGGTTCGGGTACTCCTACTGCAGACTGCAGCTACGGAGGCAGCATGCGTGTAGGACCTAACTCAGCTTATCAGCGTACAGGAACCATCATGCACGAGGCTGCTCACGGTGTGGGTGTCGGTACCATCGGAGGCTGGTGGGCAATGCTGGTTGATGGAGTGTGGACAGGTGTCCGTGCCAATGAGGTGCTTCAGTTCTGGGATAACGACAAATCGGCCAAGATGCATGGCGATTCTATGCACATGTGGCCATATGGCATCAATGGTGCGTCGGAGGACAGCGGTACAGACTTGCTGTACTACGGAAACGCCCTCATCATCGAAGGTCTGCACGAGGATGGTGTGCAGCCGACAGACAACTGCTTCGCCTCTCCGGCCTACACGTATGAACACGAGGATACCGTGAAGTACTACATCCAGAACGAGAATACCACCTACGGTCGCAACACCTCGTTCCTACAGGTTTCAGGAACAAGCATCAAGTGGACAGAGGCTACTTCGGCTACTCTTGCGGCTGACGACAGCTATGCTTGGTACATCACCTTTGATCCTAAGACACAATACTATTCATTCCGTAACGCATCGACAGGGGCGTACATCACTTATTCAAGCAATAGTTTCCGCACGGCTCAGCGCAACACCCTCACGGCGAGCGACAAATTCCAGCTGATGCCAAGTCGCCAGACCACCAGCGTCAGCATCGGTTCAACGACACAGACCGTACGCGGCTATTGGATTCTGAAGGCAAACGGCGGAAGTGCCAGCGCCATGACTGGAGCCAGCAACAGAAATGTCACCTCGACCAACTTTGAAAACGACCAGAATCAGTCGGCTCAGCGGTGGTTGATATTCGCAGCTGCTGACGTGATTGGCGAAGATACTGCTATCCGTGAAATCGAAAATCAAACTGCAAATGAAAATGCAGCAAATGGTAATCGGTATAATCTGCAAGGTCAGCGTATCAGCACGCTACAGAAAGGATTGAATATCATTAATGGTCATAAGGTCTGGGTGAAGTGACCAAACGAAAAGAGCGGCAGCCTTCAAAAGCTGTCGCTCTTTTTTTAGAATATAAGGGTGTTATCTCACGAATATCTTACGGCCATCAACGATGTTGATACCCTTCTGCAGCGAGTTGGTTTGTTGGCCTGCAAGGTTGTATATCATTGACCATTTACCATTGACCATTGAACTTTGATCATTGATCGTTTCATTGATGCCTGATGCGTTCGGATCGAAACTGTGGATCTCGATATTCGATACTGATACTTGGTCTGCTGTGTTGACCTTCGCGAAGGTGATGTTGAATTCCATCCACGAGTCGGTGATGTTGAAATCGATGGTGCGGTTGATGCCTACCTCTACGGTGTCCCTGAACACAAAGTTCTTTTTGCCTGCAAGACGCTTGAGCGTTACAGCTACTTTCACGCCTTCCTCACCCTGGGCATCGAAGGTGAGACGATAGTCACCCTTAATGAACTGTAGCGAAGGATAGACATTGGCATTTGCATCTGTTTTCGTCTCCTTTCCGTATGCACAGATGGTTCTGCCGGTGTTGATAGTCCATCCGTGGCTCTTGGGTGCCCATCCTTCCTCCTCGATGCGGGGACGGAACTTGAGGGTGGTGTCGCACGGAGAGTCGAGGGTGTATTGCTTCATGAAGTTCCACATGGTCTTTGACGAATTGTTGTCCTCTGTGTTATTGGTGCTAGCCTCATGTCCCATACCGTCAACTTCATAAAACACGATAGGAAATCCGCCTTCGCCTGCTTCGAACACACTTTTCTTATACTTGCCAGAACTGGTGGTTACTGCTGGAGTTGGATTGGCTCCATTGCGTGCCACCATGTTGTAGATGATGTTCGGTACGAGTGAGTACTTCACAAAGTCATCGTTCTTTCCGTGAATATGGAGGAACGGCACAGGACGATAGCCTGTGTGGTGAAGATGGAACTCGTTGATAGGGTAGCCGCTGATGGATGCAAACGCAGCGAACTTATCTGCCAAGAGATTTGCAACCGTATAGGTCATCATACCTCCGTTGGAGAATCCGCAGCAGTAGATGCGCTTGCGGTCGATGCTGTACTTCGATGCAACGTCCTCGATGATAGCAAGAATGTAGTCGATGTCCTCGCTCCATTCACCAGTGGAGTTCCAGCCAGGAAGAGTGGCGCCGAAGACAGGGAAATAGATGTTTTCGCCATGACCGTAAACTACGATGATGCCTTCCGAGTTGGCGATTGCATCGAACGATGGCTGCTTATTGTCTGACGAGCCGCCTGTGCCGTGCAGACAGAATACGAGGGCGGTATTCTGCTTCACATTGTTAGGTACATACAATTTGTACTTGCGGGACTTTGAGCCTACTGTGATGTTTACAGTCTTTTCTACCTTTGCTGCCCACATCAGTGAGGAACAAGTCAAAAGGATGGCAGTAGTAATAACTTTCGTAAAAACTCTCATGAGAAATTGTTTTTTTTGTTGTTGATAAAATGTTGATTATATGGTGTTTCCATTTACGGTAACATTCTTGACTTTCAGATTCTCGATGTATTCGGGGTGATAGTTCGATGTTTGCGCCTTGATGGTGCAGTTTTCGAAGAGGAAATCTTTCAGATGGTACTGATCCTCGCGTGGAGTAACATTGAAGAAGGTGGTGCACTCGAGATTGATGCGCCGCATCACTATGTTGTTGCTATACGACATGGGCGTGTCTTTACGGTCCTTCAAATCATAGAATTGGGTCCAAGGACGCACCAAGAGGAAGTTCTTTGCATTGCCTGTGATGTCTTCAACGGTGATGTATTCGTAGTGTTGAGGGGTGTCTGGTCGCATCTTGAGCCAAAGCAGGTTTGTTGCCTCGTCCACACGGATACGGCGCAGCACGATGTTGTGGTCGTAGATGCTTTCGCTGCCACATGTGACACAGCTGGCACAGAAACCGAACGTGCAATCCTCAATGATGATGTTCTCGTTACCTCCATTTTCTGGCATCTTCACAGGATCGTCTGCCCAAGGGCCTTTACCGCCCTTCAACGCTACTGCGTCATCGTCAACCGACATGTAACATCCCTTTACCAGCATGTTCTTGCAAGCATCGATGTCAATTGCATCCGTAGAAGGGGCACGTACGGGCTTATAGAGCGATGTAATATGGAGGTTGAGCAGTTTCACGTTCTCAGACTTATAATAATGTGTTGTCCAGAAGGGTGAGTTCTGCAGGTTTACCCCTTCTATCTGAACGTTCTTGCAGTTTGAGATATAGACTAATCGTGGCCGTTGTTCGTCTTTGTTGGTACATTGTGGATTCCAACTGCGACGCAACCAGAAAGCCTCCCAATAAGGTAATCCGTTTCCGTCGATGGTGCCTTCGCCTGAGATGGTAAACCCATCCAATCCGTCTGCATTGACCAATGCGGGGAAATATTTGCAGGTCTCACCTTCAATACGGGTGGTCATCACAGGGAAGTCGCTGATATCGGTAGAGCCCTTCAGCATTGCACCTCGTTCGAGATAGAGATGGGTGCCCTGTTTAAAGAATAAGGCTCCGCTCATGAACGTACCGGAAGGTATCACCATCACACCACCACCATCAGCCGCTATCTTATCGATAAGCGCCTGTAGTTGCTTCGTGTAGATTTTGCCATCCATCAGAACACCATAGTCCGTGATGCGATATTGTTTGCCCAAACGTGATAAGTTGACGGGAGTCGTATCGCGAAACCAAGCAGGAATTTCTGTGCCATCAGGAAAAACATCTTTTGCGACTAAATCAACTGAGGGGATAATTGTCAATAATGAGATGAGAACAAGTGCTGCGATAGGCGGCATTTTGACTCCGTTGAACAGAAGTTTCATAACTGTGAGGATTTATCGATTGCAAATTTACAAATAATTTACTAAGTACAAAATGCTACGCCTCAAAAAATAGAATTTTTTCATTTTTCATTTGCCATTTACCATTTAATATTTCATTTTTCATCATTCGTATTTGTTTTTTTCTCTTTTCATTTTCATTTTTCACTTTTCATTTTTCACTTTTCATTTTTTTTACTATCTTTGTGCCAAATTGTATACTAATGGACGAAAACATCAACGATATTGAAGAGGAGATAACGGTGGGGAGTTCTGAGACGGAAGCGGATATGGGGGAATCCTCCCATACCGACTACGACCCCATGAAGATGCAGGATGGCATTACCCACCATTTGAGTGGCATGTATCAGACGTGGTTTTTGGATTATGCAAGCTACGTGATTCTGGAGCGTGCCGTTCCTTACATCATGGACGGACTGAAGCCAGTGCAGCGCCGTATTATGCATACCATGAAACGTATGGATGACGGGCGATATAACAAAGTGGCTAACATCGTGGGCGAAACCATGAAGTTCCACCCTCACGGTGATGCATCTATAAAAGATGCATTGGTGCAGTTGGGACAGAAGGAATTGCTGATTGACTGTCAGGGTAACTGGGGCAACATCCTCACGGGTGACGATGCAGCCGCAGGACGATACATCGAGGCTCGCTTGTCGAAATTTGCGAATGATGTGGTGTTCAACCCCAAGACAACAGAATGGATGTTGTCGTATGACGGTCGTAACAAAGAACCGATTTCACTTCCTGTCAAGTTCCCATTGTTGCTGGCTCAAGGTGCAGAAGGTATTGCTGTGGGACTCTCTACAAAAATACTTCCTCATAATTTCAATGAGCTGTGCGAGGCTGCTGTGAGCTATCTGCACAACGAACCGTTCCAACTCTATCCTGATTTCCTGACGGGTGGCAGTATCGATGTATCGAAATACAATGATGGTCAGCGTGGAGGAATCATTAAGGTGAGAGCCAAGATCGAGAAGTTGGACACAAAGACCCTTGTCGTTCGTGAAATTCCATACGGTAAAACGGCAACCACATTGATTGACTCGATACTGAAAGCAATCGATAAGGGTAAGATCAAGGCGCGTAAAGTGGACGACAACACTGCTGCCAATGTAGAAATCCTGATTCACTTGATGCCTGGTGTCTCGAGCGACAAAACCATTGATGCGCTCTATGCCTTTACGGATTGTGAAATCAGCATCAGCCCTAACTGCTGTGTCATCGATGACCGTATGCCGCAGTTCCTTACTGTAAGTGATGTGCTACGCCGTTCGGTTGATTATACCAAATATCTTATTAAGCGTGAGCTGGAAATCCGTCGTGATGAACTCCTCGAACAATTGCATTTCTGCTCGTTGGAGAAGATTTTCATCGAAGAACGTATTTATAAAGGTAAGCCGTTCGAAAACGCAGAGAACACAGATGCGGCTCTCAAGTATATTGATGAACGACTCGAACCGTTCAAGAAGGACTTCATACGCGAGGTGACCCGTGACGACCTGTTGCGTCTGCTTGAAATCAAGATGCAGCGCATCCTGAAATTCAATAAGGACAAAGCTGATGACCTGATGGCGAAAATCAAGCAGGAGCTGGAGGACATCGCTCGTGACTTGGCAAACCTTGTGGAAGTAACAGCAGATTGGTTCAGATTCCTACAAAAGAAATACGGAGACGATCACCCAAGACGAACGGAAATCCGTAATTTCGATACGATTCAGGCAGCAACTGTTGCCGAAGCAAACCAGAAACTATATATCAACAGGGCTGATGGCTTCGTGGGTACGAGCTTGAAGAAAGATGAGTTTATCTGTAATTGTAGCGATATCGATGATATCATCATTTTCTACAAAGATGGAACTTATAAGGTAACAAAGGTTGCTGAGAAAGTGTTTGTGGGGGAGACAGAAAAGGCCAGGAACGAAAAGCGTAAGACAGAGATTATTCATGTGGCTGTTTTCAAGAAGAACGACACTCGTACCATCTACAATGTGTGCTACAAGGATGGAAAGAGTGGTATCACTTTCATGAAACGCTTCAACATACCTACTCTGAGTAGAGATCGCGAATACGATGTGACGATGGGTACGCCAAAATCGCGCATCACCTATTTCACAGCTAACGCAAACGGAGAGGCTGAAATAATTAAGGTGACCTTGAAGGAGCAACAGAAGACCAAGGTGAAGAAACTGGTATTCGACCAAGACTTCAGCGAGATAGACGTGAAGGGACGTAGTGCACGAGGTAATATCCTTACGAAATATGATGTGCTGCGAATTGGACTGAAGTCACATGGAGGTAGTACCCTTGGAGGACGCGATGTGTGGTTCGACAATGATGTGAAACGTCTTAACTACGAGAATCATGGTCACTATCTGGGTGAGTTCTTCAACGACGACTTGATACTTGTTGTGCTCGATAATGGTGAGTTCTATACAACTAACTTCGACATCAACAACCACTATGAGCAAAACATCCTCCGTATTGAGAAATATAACAGCGAAAAGATATGGACTGCTGTACTATGGGATGCAGAAAACCAAGGACTGCCATACATCAAACGTTTCACGATGGAGCCATCCCAGAAACACCAGAACTTCCTTGGCGACAATCCTGATTCACGACTGATACTCCTCTCTGATTCGCCAACACCGAAACTGATTCTCACATTTGCAGAACCTGACACCTTCAGAGGACCTCAAGAACTGGATGTAGAGGAATATATCGCTGTGAAGGGCTTCAAGGCAAAAGGTAAGAGGCTTACTACTTGGGCACTTGATAGCGTGAAGGAAGTCGTGGACGAAACTGAAGAACCAGAAGATGTTGAGGATGGACTAGAAGGCTCAGAACCTTCTGAGGCCCCAGAGGCTCCAGAGAATCTTAAACAACCAGAGGAAGAACCTGCAGTTGAAGAGGAACCTGTAGTCGAGGAGGAACCTGTAGCCGAAGAAGAACCAGCAGTTA
>CADBSN010000064.1 GCA_902797255.1 uncultured Bacteroidales bacterium
CCTACATTACCGAAGGCGAGGATACCTAGTTTCTTGCCCATGAGCTCAGAACCAGACTTACCGTTGTAGAAGTTACGAACGGTGAAGACCAGCAGACCAAGCACGAGCTCAGCCACTGCGTTGGCATTCTGTCCAGGTGTATTCATCACAACAACCTTGTGAGCAGTAGCTGCCTCAAGGTCTACGTTGTCGTAACCAGCACCGGCACGAACGACAATCTTCAGGTTCTTAGCTGCGTCCATCACCTCAGCATCGATTTTGTCGGAACGGATGATGATGGCATCGACATCGGCAACAGCTGCGAGCAACTGTGCCTTCTCTGTATACTTCTCAAGCAGTGCGAATTCAAAGCCTGCTTTCTCGATAATCTCTTTGATTCCAGCAACGGCAGGAGCTGCGAACGGCTTCTCTGTTGCAATTAATACTTTTGTCATGGTGTATTGTTTTTAAGAGTTGTTTTTATTTATTAGAAAACCCCCGTCATCCCTGTTTAGGGGACTGAGGGGGATATGAAATTTTTTGTCAATGGTTAATGAGCTTTCTCGTACTCCTGCATGCAAGCAGTGAGCGCCTTCACACCTTCGATTGACATTGCATTGTAACATGATGCACGGAAACCACCTACATCGCGGTGACCCTTAACACCAACCATACCCTTTGAGGTAGCGAAGTCAAGGAAGTCCTTCTCCAACTCCTTGTACTCGTCTTTAAGTACGAAGGTGATGTTCATGAGTGAGCGGCTGTCTTCCTGTGCTGTTCCTACGAAGAGGCGGTTGCGGTCGATTTCGTTGTAAACGATTTCTGCACGTTCTTTTGCCAACTTCTCCATTGCTGCGACACCACCGTTTGCCTTGATGTAGCGGAGGTTCTGAAGTGCACAGTAGATAGGAACTACTGGAGGAGTGTTGAACATAGAACCTTTCTTCACGTGGGTCTGGTAGTTCAGCATCGTTGGAATTGGACGGCTCACCTTACCCAGTGCATCTTCCTTCACGATGACGAAGGTAACACCTGCCATAGAGAGGTTCTTCTGTGCACCACCATAGATGAGAGCGTACTTGCTGACATCAAGTGGACGTGAGAAAATGTCAGATGACATGTCTGCAATCAATGGAATAGGTGAGTCGAGGTCTTCACGAATCTCTGTTCCATAGATTGTATTGTTGGTTGTGATGTGCAGATAGTCAGCATCTGTAGGGATCTCAAAGTTACGTGGAATGTAAGTGAAGTTCTTGTCTGCAGAAGAAGCAACTTCAACGACTTCTCCAAACAACTTAGCTTCTTTCTCTGCCTTAGTTGCCCATACACCAGTGTTCAGGTAAGCAGCTTTCTTCTCAAGGAAGTTATAAGGAACCATGCAGAATTCAAGACTTGCACCACCTCCAAGGAACAGTACGGAGTAGCCCTCAGGAATGTTGAGGAGTTCTTTGAACAGTGCTACAGCCTCGTCAACAACAGGCTGAAAGTCTTTTGCACGGTGACTGATTTCCATTAATGAAAGGCCTGAACCGTTAAAGTCCAAGCACGCTGCTGCTGTCGCTTCAATGACTTCGCGAGGAAGAATTGATGGACCAGCATTGAAATTGTACTTCTTCATTGTTTGTTTTTTTTTGTATTTAGTGAGAATTTATAATGACCTTTTTCACCTTAAAAAAACGGCAAAAAAAATTGCCGTCGAGAAATCAACGGCAAAATTACGCATTTATCTTGAATTGGCAAAGCCTAATTGGAAAAAGTAATCACTTTCAGTGATAATTCGTCTGAATATGTTTTATTTGTTCACCCTGATTTGTAAAATAGTCGATGTTGAACCTGCATAACGGCTACTTGCCGAGAGCTTGAATTGTGCGGGTGATTTTGTCGGTTTTGACTTGCAGAATGCTTTTGCTTTGTAGCGGATGCATTCGCCTGCTGCAATCTTTGTAGTATTCGATGGTGAAACCGCGAAATACTTGTCTCCATCAAGGGCTTCTATCTTCAACTCGACGTCATCAACAGGATTCTTGGATGTGTTGGTTACTTCGTAGATGATGTTAATGGTTTCATTGCGGCTGATTCGCCCGTCGCCATCCTCGTCCTGATAGGACATGTTGCTGATGGTGAGGAAACTGTA
>CADBSN010000065.1 GCA_902797255.1 uncultured Bacteroidales bacterium
TATATAGGTATTTGTATCGGTTTAGGAGGAGCACTATTCGCAGTAGGTTGGAAGTATGCCAGAGAATTTACCCAGTTTAGTGTTGGCTCTTATCTGTTGGTGTTCCTCGGCCTGATATGCCGTGAGAATATGCAGATGGAAGGGCTGTGGTACTATCTGCTCTGTGGAATATGGGGAGCAGGAACCATACATTATGCCATTGCCAAGATCTTCGGTCCATTATTGTTTGGAAGGGGCTGGTGTGGATTTGCTTGTTGGACGGCCATGATTCTTGACCTTCTGCCATATAAACAGCCTAAGATGCCAAGAAAGAAATGGGGCTTTATCCGATACATCATATTTGGCTTGTCATTAGCAGTTGTTTTGCTTCTTTTCGGGCTTGGCAAGGCCGATACCCACACCATGTTCTTGTTGTTCGTAGCAGGGAATATCGTCTATTATGCAGTCGGTATATTGCTTGCCATCCTTCTAAAAGACAATCGTGCCTTCTGCAAATACATCTGTCCGATAACCGTATTCCTCAAACCAATGAGTTATTATTCCCTGCTTCGCATCAAGTGCAACGAGGATAAATGTATCAATTGTGGAAAGTGTCTGAGAGCATGTCCGATGGATGTAGAGGTGAATAAGAACTCACGCAGTCGCAAAAATGCCACGGAGTGCATCCTCTGCCAAAAGTGTACGAAGGTCTGCCCGACAAAGGCACTGACAACCTAAAGCCCATATATAAGAATCAACCCCTGGAAGTTTTTACTTTCGGGGGTTGATCGTTTTCAAATGATTCCGACGATGTCGTGGATTGATTCGTAATGGTGACGATCGAGCCAATCGCTGATGCCTTGTGCAACTTTCACACTGATGGCGGGGTCAATGAAGTTACCCGTACCAATCTCTATGGCTGATGCGCCTGCCATAAAGAACTCGATGGCATCTTCTGCATTCATGATACCACCCAAACCGATTACCGGTATCTTCACCGCTTTGGCCACCTGCCACACACAACGAACGGCTACTGGCTTCACGGCTGGACCACTCAATCCGCCTGTATTGATGGAGAGGCGTGGTTTGCGTTTCTCGATATCGATAGCCATTCCCATCAGCGTATTGATAAGGCTCACAGCATCAGCACCTGCATCTTCCACACTACGTGCGATATCAGCAATACTCGTTACGTTGGGCGATAACTTCACAATGAGGGTCTTGTCATAAGCTTCACGAACGGCTCTTACAACCTGACTGGCACCTTCTGTTGTCACACCAAAGGCCATACCTCCCTGTTTCACATTAGGACAGGAGATATTCAGTTCGATAGCTGGTATCTTGTCCAACTCATTGATACGAGCAGCACATGCAGCATAGTCCTCAGGACTACTACCTGACACGTTCACAATCATGTTGGATGGAATGTCCTTCACCTGCGGATAAATATGCCCACAGAAGTAGTCCACACCCTTGTTTTGCAAACCCACACAATTCAACATGCCGCATGCGGTCTCTGCCATACGTGGATAGTCGTTTCCTTCACGTGGATTGAGGGTCGTACCTTTCATAATGATTCCACCGATTTGTGAGAGGTCAACCAAATCAGCGAACTCAAGCCCATAACCAAACGTACCTGATGCGGTCATCACAGGATTGACCATCTGCAATCCTGCTATTGTAGTTCTTATATCTGCCATAGATTTAATTCATAATTAAAGTGTATAGTTGATTGTTGAAAGTTGAAAGTCAGTTGATAAAGTGTATAGTAGCGAGTATATTTACTTGTTAAACTATAAACTCGTTAAACTGACTATAAACCATAAACTTTAAACATTTAACTTTATTAATGCATAATTACGACCACGTCAACTCTTCAATATCAAACACAGGACCTTCTTTACATACACACACATTGCCTTTCACCGTCTTCTCCACACAACAGAGACAGGCTCCAAGTCCACAAGCCATCAAGTTCTCCAACGATACTTCACATTTCACCTGATGCTCTTTTGCCCATTTGGCTACGGCCATCATCATAGGTTTAGGACCGCAACATGAAATGCGAGAGAAGGAGACCCCCTCTGCCCTTTGGGCATTTCCCCCTCTATGGGGAGAAGTTGAAGAATTGAAGAGTTGAAGGATTGAAGAGTTGGTGACGAACCCCTTCTCACCCATCGAACCATCCTCAGTGGTCACATACACCTCGCCAAACTGGCGGAAGATATCCAATTGTAAAAGATTGTTCGCAGAACGTCCTCCTAATAATAAATAAGGTGTAGCACCCACCTGCTTCAACTGTTTGGCATATTCCAATAACGGGGCGATACCAACTCCACCACCTATCAACAACACCTTGTCGCCAGCTACTCCTTGAGAGAAACCATTGCCCAAGGGGAATAACACATTCAACGTGTCACCCAACTGCAAGTTGGCCAGATGACGGGTGCCTTCACCCACTACCTGAATCAGCAACCATAGTTCGTTACGATTCTCATCCACAAAATTTACAGAAATCGGGCGACGCAGGAAAGTCTGCGGACTATTCTCCACTTTGATTTCTACAAACTGTCCTGCATGTATTGCAGGAAGCTGTTCTGCGTCTGTCAATTTTAACAACACATACCCATCGTTGGGATGCTCTACAGCTACGATTTTTAAATCTTTACATTGTTTCATCTATCGAATGTCAATTATCAATTATCAATTGTCAATTTTCGCTTCGCGCAAATTGCTACCGTTCGGCATAGTTCATGCAAGCATGACTCTGCGCTCACTTAATCGCAATTTTCATATTCCCCATGCACTTGGTTTACATTCTTTCTCTACCTGATTCTCGATCTTGTCATCTAATTGGTAGAAGAAATCAATACCTGTCAACATCTCTACTTTATCCACACTGACAGCATAGTCACGCATATCCTTATTGCCCGATCCATTAGGATAAATAAATCCGATGGCTTTTGTGATTTTACCTACCATCAATACCACCTTGAAGAAACGGTCTGGAACAGCAATACGGTAGTTCTTCCTATTGCCAATCGTCGTATAAGGTTTCTTATCGTAAATCGGTCCTGCGCAGATGTAGATTTTACCATAGTTACGTGCCCATGAACGACATTGAATTTCCAAATCATTCCACGCACCCGAATTGAGCGCATGAGTCTGCGGACACATGTTCGTCATATAGAAACACTCCACCATCGCCTTTTGGCTATATTGGTTGTCTGCAGATGGGCACATATGCCCTCTGTCGTATCGTGAACCCGAATAGTCGCTATGCTTCACCTGAAAGCGTTTATCTATAGATGGATCGACATCAAAGAAATTGGTACGCTTTACCTTTCCCTTGGTGCGTTCTCTCGTCAGACACCATGCCACATAAGTAGGCGTCAGTCGTGATGTATTGAAGGAACACGTATAGCCCTCGTGCCGAATAACCTTCTCATCGTTTCGATTCAGAGGTTTGGGTAGCTCCAGTTGTTGTGCCTCGATTCCCAAGAAGGCGAAAAGAAGCATGCTCAGTATGACATAAATCCTCATTTCAATACAATTTTAGATTGTAGAATCAAGATTTTTTACTTTTCAGTCCTCACTTTTCATTTTTTTTCGTAACTTTGCGTCCCGAAATGAGCGCTTAGCTCGATTTGCCGAATTAGCTCAGTTGGTAGAGCAACGCATTCGTAATGCGTAGGTCGCGGGTTCGAGTCCCGCATGCGGCTCTTAAATAACTATCTTTGTGCAAAGTTAATAAAAAAAGGTTAATGTCCAATGGGCATTGACCTTTTTTCATTCCATCAATGCTCGAATTTCTTCGATTTGCTGTTCTATCGACAATTTATCAACATCTATCCAATGGATATCCGTATCATGGGCAAACCACGTCATCTGCTTCTTTGCATACACGCGCGTATTCTTCTTCATACGCTCCACAGCCATCTTCAGTTCCCACTCGCCATCCAACACCTTGAACAGTTCCTTATAGCCTACGGTATTGAGAGCGTTCAACGTCCTCAAAGGATACACCCTACACACCTCATCCATCAACCCTTGTTGCATCATCTGATCCACACGGACATTGATACGTGTGAATAAGTTCTCACGCTCTCTTCGCAGACCGATCTTGATGATTCGGAACGGTCGTTCTTTCGTTTGATTCTTACGAAACGATGTATAAGTGCGTCCTGTCTGATAACATATCTCGAGCGCATGAACTATGCGTTTGTGGTTTTTCTTGTCAACGAGTTCATAGTATTCCGGGTCGAGTAGCCTCAACTCAGCACATAACGTATCAAGCCCATCGTTTTCTAGTCGTGATTTCATCAGTTCGCGCGTCTCATCTGTGATGGTTGGAATATCATCAATTCCCTTCGTCACGGCATCAAGATACATCATACTTCCCCCCACCATCAGCGCATATTTATTCGTCAAAAACTGCTTTTCAAGCAGACTGAGCACATCTGTTTCGTATTGAGCCGCACTGTAATACTCCGTTAGCGGCAGGATATCCACAAAATGATGCGTCACCTCCTGTCTTTCCTCTTTCGTAGGTTTGGCGGTACCGATATCTATCTCCTTGTAAATCTGACGCGAGTCGGCAGAGATGATATCACATGACAAGAGCTTAGCAAGTCGAATGCTAAGCTCTGTCTTTCCTACTGCAGTTGGCCCCAACAGGACAACCAGTGTATTATTCATAAGGGTTGCCATCACTGATTTCTAATCCCTCAAGTCCTATCTCTTCATCATCGATACCGTCACCGAACATATCATCGTCGTCAAAATCAGACGAGCCATCATTAATCGGATTACGAGCAAAAAGTTCATCAAAGTCAAGGGTCTGCTTAGGAGCATCACCCACCTGACGACTTACCTTAGGAGCCTTGAGCGATTTACCGGTAATGATCTCTGCCAGTTCGATGAAGAAACATCTGTCAGCCAAAGGATCAAAGGTATATATCAAGTGCTGCTTCTCTTCCTCCACCAAGTCTTCGATGTGTGTTTCTGCCATCACATACGAATCCTGATCGCTCTCTGTATCCATCTCCTCAAGGGTGATTTCCTGACATTTCTCCCACCCATTCTCACAGATTGTAAACGAAGTCATCTCACCGTCCTCATAACCACACGACTTCTGGATAGCCTTATGAAAATCCAGAAATGTCGCATCTGCATCAATCTGTATTTCTCTCATGAAATTGTCCACTTCGTCTGAGATGACGATAAATCGGTAAATCATAGTCTTATTTCCTATTTTCAATTTACGATTGACTATTATTATAATTTGTTTATTTCTCTATTCGTTCAATTCAATTATGAATTATGAATTGTGAATTATCAACGAATAATACCTCTTCGTGAGTCACCCACGAAATCAATGATGTACTGTATTTCTGGTCCCACATTGATGGTCTCACGTATCTGCTGCAACGCCTCGGGAATACGAAGGTTACTATTGTAGATGATACGATATGCATTATGGATGTCACTGATGAGATCGGTCGAGAAATTACGACGACGCAGTCCTACAAGGTTGATTCCACAATAAGCAACAGGTTCACGAGCAGCAATCACAAACGGAGGGACATCCATACTAGTACGGGTTCCACCTTGAACCATCGTATAACCACCGATACGACAGAACTGATGCACCAGCACGGTTGCACTAATAATGGCGTTATCATCTACTATCACTTCGCCTGCCAACTTCGTAGAGTTACCCATGATGATACCACTACCGAATTCACAGTCATGTGCAATATGGGCATTCTCCATGATAAGGTTATTGCTACCCACCTTCGTGATACCTTTGCTGGCAGTTCCACGATGAATGGTCACATTCTCACGTATCTTATTGTTGTCACCAATAACAACGACAGAATCTTCTCCCTTGAACTTCTGATCCTGAGGAACGGCACCAATGACAGCACCTGGGAATAAAAGGTTACCACTACCAAGTGTAGTTCCTCTCAACAGAGTCACACTGTTCATCAACTCATTGTTATCACCTATTTCCACCCCCTTGTCGATGAAGCAGAAAGGACCGATGGTACAATTCTCACCAATCTTTGCTTCTGGGTCGATAAATGCTAATGGACTGATTTTTGACATATATTATTTAGTATTCATTTTTCAACTTTCAATTTTCAACTTTCAATTTTCAACTTTCATTTTTCAACTTTCAATTTTCAACTTTCGATAATCTTCCTCGCTACTTTGTTATTGATTGTATGACCAGGTTTGTAAGCAGTCACCTTCGCCAACAAGGGACGTCCCACGAGCGCGAGATCACCTAAGATGTCAAGCAACTTATGACGTGCCATCTCATTCGGCCAAGTCAATGGGCGACGGTTCAGATAACCCAGTTTGGTTGCGTCAAGATGGGGTACTCCCATCTCGTCTGCCAGCATATCCAGTCGTTCCTGCGACTGCTGGTTTTCGTAGATCACGATGGCGTTATCAAGGTCACCACCTTTGATATATCCCAACTCGAAAAGTGGTTGGATGTCTCTCACAAACACAAATGTACGTGCAGAGGCCATCTCTGTAGCGAAATCCTTGATGTCATCAAGTTGAGCCGACTGACTGGCCAACATCTTCGATTCGAAAGCGATGGTGATGTCCAGAGTGAGTTTGTCTGCAGGACTGATAACAATATGTTCACCTTTCGGGCCATCTACCACTATCTCCTGTTTGAGTTTCATGAAACATTTCTCTGCCTCTTGTTCAACAAGTCCCACGCGTTGTATGTTCTGTATGAATATCAACGAACTACCATCCAATATTGGCATCTCAGGACCGTCAAGCTCAATCTTGCAATTATCAATACCCGATGCATAAAGAGCAGCCATAGCGTGTTCTATGGTACTTATCTTAATGTTTCCTTCTGCTATTACTGTTCCGCGAGTTGTCTCCACCACTTTGGTGGCCAGACAATCTACAACGGGTTTTCCTTCAAGGTCAATACGCTGAATCTTATAGCCGTAATTCTCTGGAGCCGGACAGAATGTAGCTGTAATGACCTGACCTGAATGAAGTCCTTTACTTTTTACCGAAAAACTATCCTTCAGGGTTACTTGTTTTTGCATATCTTCTTTAATTCGTCTATTTCATTTTGTAGTTCGTTCACCTGTCTCACGAGGTCTGGCAGATTCTTATAGGCAGCAGCACTACGGGCAAAATTTTGGTGTTCGATAGCAGGATAACCCATTACCGTACAGTTACCGTTCTTCAGTTTGCGTCCACCCGACAAACCCGACTGAGCGCCTGCGTACACACGATCACCCAACGTAATGTGTCCAGCCACTCCAACCTGTCCGCCAAGCATACACCACTCACCAACCTTCGTACTACCTGCCACTCCTGCCTGAGCCGACATGACGGTATTGGCACCCACCTCTACGTTATGGGCAATCTGCACCAGATTGTCGAGTTTTACACCCTTACGCACAACCGTACTACCCATTGTTGAACGGTCAATACAAGTGTTGGCACCAATCTCTACATTATCCTCGATGGTCACGATACCTATTTGAGGAATCTTCTCATACCCCTCTGCTGTAGGTGCAAAGCCAAATCCATCAGCACCAATCACACTTCCTGCATGGAGGATGCAGTTGTTGCCTACCACACAGTCGTGATAAACCACACTGTTGCTATACATAATGGTGTTCTTACCCACCTTCGCGCGAGCACCGATTGTAGCATGTGGATGCAGTTCTGCTCCATCGCCCACCTCAGCATAGTCGCCAATCGCAACAAACGGAGCAATATAGACATCCTTACCCACCTTTGCTGTCTCGGCAATGAAAGCCAGCGAACTGATACCCGTACGTTTGGGTTTCATCGATTCGTATAACTGCAACAACTTGCCGACTGCCTCGTAGGCATTCTTCACACGGATAAGTGTCACACTGATGGGCTGTGTAGGAGTAAAGTCCTCATTGACCAGTACTACTGATGAACGAGTCTCGTAAATATAGTGTTCATATTGAGGATTAGCAAGAAACGAGATAGCTCCTGGCACTCCCTCTTCTATCTTAGCGAAATTGTTGATGACGGTATTGGCATCACCTTCTACCGTTCCGTTGATATATGCTGCAATTTGTTGCGCAGTTATTTCCATTTTTTGCTAAAAATCATTTTTAGGTATCAAAACTGTGGTTCAGCAGGAGCAATCAAACATGCATGAATTGCCGAGCAGTAGCAGTTTAGTGACCAATTAGGTTGCA
>CADBSN010000066.1 GCA_902797255.1 uncultured Bacteroidales bacterium
CATCAGGAACGAATGAGGGTTGAACTCCTCACATTCGAAGTCCTCATCGGTGAGCTTATCACCCGTCTTACCTGTGTTGTTACATGCTGTCAGCATAAGCAACATCGATAATGATAAAAGTACCTTCTTCATAATCACATTTACTATTAGACTATTTACTACTTACTTCTATTTATTGCTCATTTCAGAGACAAACTTCAGTCCGAATCCCTGTTGTCGATAAATCCGTTCCAACGTTGTACCGTCCGTATCGCGTTCCCAAGTATGCACCATCGCAGGGATGGAGTCACGTTCCACTTTGAAGTCTATCAGCGGCAGCCCCATTCTTGAGCCAAGCCACAAGGGACGTATCTTACGGCCTTTGTAGAGATGGAAGATGAACAGTCGTTTATCCTGTTCCGGCCTATAACGAGTTGCTTTGATTACGCCCACAAGTATCTCCGGCATTCCGTCGCCTGTCAAGTCTCCGCAATCGAACTGATAGACAGAATCACGAAGTGTCCACACATCCGTCAGTGAGTCACCTATGAGATGTTGCACTTCCCATGTCGAATCATTCACAATTTCCAACTTGATGCAACACTCGTTGCCATCCGACTGATAAGTGTATGCCCGATCCTGCTTACATCCTACGAGCAATAGACACAACACGATTGAAACTAGGATTCTACTCACATCATTAGAGGGGGGCCTTATTTTATCTGCAAGCAAACAATCGAAGTCTTCGGCATGTCAACTACCAAAGTTCCGTTCGCAATCTTCGCACCATTGAAGGCTGCTGGTTTCACGAGGTTCGGATTCTCGAATGTATTGTGGTCTGCCACATTCTTCGAGGTCAGAATCTGAGCGTTCTGCACCTTACCCTTGATACCGTCGAGATTGATGGTCACCTTCGTAGCGTTCTTCAAATCTGCATTTGCCAAGTTAATGTTCACAGTTCCGTCAGCCATCTTCGAAGCCGAGCAACTCACGTATGGAGCCACACGACGAGCGCTGTTCTTCTGCTCGTTCTCTGCATCGAAGTAGTCGCACTTCACAGTCAGCGGGATGTTCGTTGCTTCCATGTTGGGCACATACATCTTGAATACATAGTAAGTAGGAGTGAGCAACATCTTGTCGTCCTTCGTGAGTACCATACTCTGCAGCACATTCGCAATCTGTGCGATATTACACATCTTCAAACGTTTGGTGTACTGATGGAAAGTGTTGAGAGAGAAAGCTGCCACCATAGCGTCACGCATCGCATTCTGCTGACGGAGGTGTCCTTCGATGCTACCTGGTTCCTTGTCCCACCAAGTACCCCACTCGTCGAGCAGGAGATCTACATTTCCTTTAGGGTCGTACTGATCCATCACGGCAATCTGCTTTCTCAGCACTTCTTCAACACCCACACCACACTTCGCAATAGCCCAGTAGTATTGGTCATCGTTGAATTCTGTAGCACTACCCTTGCTGCCACTCCAAGTGTAGCAAGTATAGTAGTGAAGTGAGAGACCCTTCATGAAATCTGTACAACGGTCCATCAGGGTAGCAGTCCAGTCGTAGTCATAATCAGTAGCACCAGAGGCTACTTTATAGAGTGTATTACCGCTATATTCACGACAGTATGTCTGATAGCGGCGATAGAGGTCGCTATAGTACTCAGGGCGCATGTTTCCACCACATCCCCAGCTTTCGTTTCCAACACCAATATAATATACCTTCCAAGGTTTCTCACGGCCGTTCTGCTTTCTCAGTTTAGCCATCGGACCGTCAGCAGCTGTCATGTATTCCACCCACTTCGCTGCTTCTTCAACCGAACCGCTACCAACATTCATGCTGACGTAAGGTTCACAGCCTAGCAATTCACAGAGGTTCAGGAACTCATGGGTTCCGAAACTATTGTCTTCAACTGTTCCTCCCCAGTTGTTGTTCACCATACGAGGACGAGCTTCCTTCGGACCGATACCGTCCATCCAGTGATACTCGTCAGCAAAACAACCACCCGGCCAACGCATCACAGGCACCTTGATGTCCTTCAACGCCTGCAATACATCGTTGCGATAGCCCTGTGTGTTTGGAATCTTAGAATCTGGTCCAACCCACAGACCGCCATAGATACAAGTACCCAAATGTTCTGCAAACTGACCGTAGATCTCTTTATTGATTTTCTCCTTCGCATCCTTCACCTTCAAGGTCACAGATGCCTCTTTCTGTGCAGCTACAGGCAGCACTACCGCCATAGCTAATGCTAATACTGATTTCTTCATGATTACATTTTCTAATTTTATCCTTTTTACATTATTTTTCCTACTCTTCCTTATAGAACATCAAATCGTCATCTTCAGAATAAACAGCTTTACCGCCATCCTTGATTTTCAAACGCATCTGCGATCCATCGCCCCAAACGACAACGATTTCATCACCTTCTATGAAATAGTCGAACGACGTGAAGTTCAGACTACCGAGAATTCCTGCACTACCTGTGCCGTCTGCATCGAAGCAAAAGCGATCATAGTCTTCTGTGTCATAAATACCTACAATATCCTTACGTGAGTAACTCTGTACTTCTTCTACAGACTCTTCTGCCTCTACCACAGAATCCTCTTCCATTATAGGTGTTGTTGAAGGAGTCGATGTGATTTGAATACTAACCGTATCTTCGTTTGTTGTATCTGCCGTTACAATTCCGTTTACAGAGAAATTACATGACACCAAGATACCACAACCTAGCAGCAAACCTGCTGCAATAAATGTTTGCATAAAAGTTTTTGTTCTCATTTGACTGGTATTTAATCGATTATTCGTTGCAAAGATAATAATATTTTCGCTTTGCGCAAAATGCTACGCCTCGAAAAATCAAATACATTTGTTTTTTGCTCGGCTTAATCGCATTTTTGTCCATTTAACCATTTACTATTTACTATTTTTTTGTTTTTGCCCAAACTTTCAACTTTAAACTTTCAACTTTAAACTTTATTTACTATCTTTGCACCATGATAACAAAAACACATACCATCATTTATATCCTGATTGCGCTGCTGGCGATTGCCGTAGTTGCCGGATTCATTGTGGCAAACATGTTTTGTCACTCGCTATCACCCCGTGAGACCACCTATATCTATATCGACCAAAACGACAATATCGATAGTGTACGTAGTAAACTCATCGCAACAGATGCCGACATCTCTATGACTGCATTCAACTGGCTCGTATCAGCCAAACACTACGATGAGCATATCCGTGCGGGACGCTACGAAGTGTCTGACCGCCTATCTACACTCGACCTCTTCCGCGACCTGCGTAATCACAACTCCAAACCCATCAACCTCGTTGTGCCAAGCATACGAACCATCGAACAGATGGCTGGCCGACTTGCTCGACAGCTTATGATCGACTCTACGACACTTGTTGATAAGTTCCACGACCCAGCTACGATTGAATCGTTGGGCTACAACCACGCCACCTTCCCTGCCCTCTTCATTCCCAACACCTATGAGATCTATTGGGAGACATCTGCCGACCGTCTCATAGAGCGATTGGCGAAGGAGAACAAAGCGTTCTGGAATGATGATCGTACGGCAAAAGCCAAGAAAATGGGATTCAGTCAGGACGAGGTGGTCACCCTGGCAAGCATTGTGGACAGCGAAACAGCCAACAACGGAGAAAAAGCACGCATAGCAGGTCTCTACATGAACCGCCTCAAACGAGGAATCCTGCTGCAAAGCGACCCAACCGTTATCTTTGCTGTAGGAGATTTCAGCATCCGGCGAGTACTCAACAAACACCTGCAGGTAGAATCACCTTATAACACTTACAAGGAACAAGGACTCCCACCAGGCCCCATACGCATCCCCACCATCGCAGGCATCGATGCCGTCCTCAACTATGAGCACAACGACTATATCTACATGTGTGCCAAAGAAGACTTCTCAGGCACCCACAACTTCGCAGTCACCTATGCAGAGCATCAGGCAAATGCACGTCGATATATCAACGCATTGAATCAAAGAGGAATTAAGTAGATAATCAGAAGTTTGGACTTAGCAAACAATCAATCTTCAACTTACTAAAGCCACTTCCAAGTGTAACCCTGCTGGGACTTACGGATAGCTTCGATAGTACCTTGAGCGACAACCCAACCGCCATCCTTTCCACCTTCCGGTCCCATATCAATGATATAGTCTGCTTGATTGATAACATCTAGATTGTGTTC
>CADBSN010000067.1 GCA_902797255.1 uncultured Bacteroidales bacterium
CCGAACTTGCCACAGAAACCACCCTGAGCTGTATCATACTTAAGAAGGTGTGCAAGCATCTTAGGACTTGTCAAGTCGTTGATTGCTACTACTTCATAACCCTCTGCGTCGAACATCTGACGGAATGCCAGACGACCAATACGGCCGAAACCGTTAATAGCTACTTTTACTGCCATTTTTTTATTGAATTGATTTGTTAATAAAAAAAGTTATAATTTAAATCTCATTTTCTTTTTCAACCGCAATTACAATAATGCTTCTGTGATGCACAAGCTACAATTAGCAAGACGAACATCACCATACAAAATATGTAAAAAATACGGTATTTCATCCTAATTTTCTTTTCGGGATGCAAAGTTACAAAATAATTCATAATTCATAATTCATAATTCATAATTATTTGCATTCCCCTACCCTATTTTTTTTGTCAGTTGTTAAAAATGTAATATGGAGTGTGCATTTACTTCATCTTATACAACTTATATTGGAATGTGAGCAGCACATAGTGTGGATTGCCCGAACTGCGAGATTCATATCGTCCTGTCGGACCGATGTTGATACTATAGTTGGTACGTTCACGAAGAATGTCATACCAAGTGAGTTTCAGCAGTCCACGATAATCACGTAGCACCTTATATTCTATACCCATATTCCACATGAAGTCCGTGCGGTTGCCTTCGCTCATCTGGCTACCAGCCTGGCCCGATATGTTGAGGTCGGTGTGGATGGTGAGCCTGTTGCCCAACCAATAGTTCAGAGCGCTGTTCAGGCGATATGTGTGCACCTTCTCCATTGCCATCGCATAGTTGCTACTTCCCCATTGATAGCCGTAGTTTCCATCGAGTGTGAGGTCGTAGTGCTTGGTGTATAACACGAATCGTGGCGTTATGTTAATGTTATGCACATCCGATGCACCTTTCCCTCCATCTGTTCCGCGGGTCTGGAGGTAGTTCACTTGATGATTGAAGTTGTAATATGCATTGATGCTGATGTTCGCATGACGGAAGTCTGTGCGATAGCTGGCAGAACCGTTCATTCCCCAGTTTCCATTGATGTTCTCCGATGTCGACACCGTTCCTCCTGTCTTTGTGTCATAGATTGAATGATTGGCAATTGCATTTCTTGTGAAATTGTATGAACCATTGAGCGACCATTCACCGAATAACACAGTCATGTTGAAGCTGTGATATTCCGTTTTCTTGAGGTTCGGATTCGCTTTGTGGATATAGAGTGGATTGTCGTTCGTTGTTGGTTGAACCAAGTTTGACGGAGAAGGCAAATTATTACGGAAGGTGTAGTAGAGCGACATCGAGCGGTTCTGTTTGAAACTGTACGACAGCGATGTAGTGGCATTCGTTAGTGGGGCTTGCATCGTTGTGTCGGCACGTACTCCGTCACGTCTTACATACTCATAGCTCTGACGAGTTGGCACAAACGTAACATTTTGACTAATGTTGAAGCTCTTGATGCTAAGATTGTAGTTCAGTCCAATCCTGTGATCAGTAGTCATATTACGCTCGTAAGTGCTGATGCTGTCCAATAGCTGATGGTTGTTCATTAGGTCATAATATACACGCTCTGATTCGCCGTTGTTGTGCGAGAATTCATAGCTGAAGCTGATATGCTGACGCGTTTTCTTTGAGGAACCAATGCTGAAACCAAAGTCTGCTGAAAGGCTGAGACGGTTATTATGGCCAGGCGAGATGCTCTGGCGATGATAGCTCCACACACTGTCGCCATATTGCAGGTATTCGGTCTGCTGGCGTTCGGTTGATGAACCATACCTCTGCGAGTTGCTATAGTTCATTCGAACGTTCAGGCTAGGATTGTTAAACGTCTTGTTTCCTTTAAAACCCTGGCTATAGTAGCTCCCAATGGTATAATTCTGTTGATGCGAACGGCTCTTCGATTCGCTGCTGGTGCGGTTCAGTCCGATAGCTCTCAACGATGCCTCGTCGAGCAGCTCCTTGTTCTCACCTCCATACGGATTGCCACTATACGAAGAGTTAGTATTTCGGTTATAACTTTGATCGTCACTGTAGTTATAGTTCACGTTTCCACTCAAATAACCGTAATTCTCTCCCTTCGACACCTGTCCACTAAGACTCAGGTTTTGACTAATGTTGTTGCTATAGCTTTTCGATTCACTCGACGATATAGAATATTGCTCATAATCTGGCATGATGGTCGAATTGAGAGTCTCACTGTTGCTTCGTCGATCATTATAGGAATACTGGGGACGATACTGAACTGAGGTCTCTCTAAACCGTCTTCTGAAACTTCCTTCTAGACGATTCCGGCTGTATTTCTTCGAATTTGCGTCAGGTAAGTCATCCAAGCTCACCGTTGCATTCCATTCGCCTTTGTTGCCTGACTTCCACTGAAGGCCTTGCATCTGGAAGTGGTAAGTGTTCTTCACGTTCGTTGTTCCGATTTCAGGCTTTGTCAGTTCCACCCTATTCACCGGTTTCTTCGTTATCATATCAGCCACCCAATGCTTCGTGGTATCTGTGCTGAGCGTATCAGCTTGCGTTTTGTACACACGGAACTGCTTCAGGTCTTCGTTCTCGATGTTCTCGAGCGCAATCTTCATATCGTGAGCAAAGAACGACTCACCATTCAGTCGGATCTCATGAATCACGCTGTCTCGGTAGGTCAGTTGATCGTTCTCATATCTCAGACCAGGCATACGGCGAATTAGGTTCAACAATACAGTTCCGCGAGGCATCTCGAAAGCGTCGACATTAAATATCGTCGTATCGCCACTCTCATACATTCGCGTCAATTCCCCTACAATCTGCACCTCCTCCGTACTCATCGGTTTGCTCTTCAGAATGATAGTATCAGTATTGACAACCCATATCGAGCCATATTCTTTACGGTTCTCGTCGTAGTATTGTTCCTTCGCCTTCAGTTCCTTCACATATGTCTCATAGCCCACATATGACACCTTGATGGCCACCCTCAGCCCGTCTTTCTTCTTGACACGTTTCTTCAGTACAAACATACTTTGAGAGAACCCTCCTTGCTTGTTCGACACAGCAACAGCCGACACAGCCGTATCGTTCAGACACACAATCTGGATATTCGCATTGGGCAGCGCATAAGGTTTCTCTTCCATGTCGTCTGTACCAAGGATTTGCCCATAAACATGGAAGTACTGTTGCTCCCCTATCGTTTGCTGCTGTTTTGTCTGACTCGATCCAATGCTGTTCGATCCGCTTACAATAACATACTGAGCCTGCATCGTCAGCGCAATGCAAAACAATATGAAGGTTGATATGACTGATTGAATAGTTTTCATTGATAGTTGTTGCGTGCACAAAGATACAAAACAATTATCATTTAACCATTTACCATTTACTGTTTTATAAAAAATTAACAGAATTTTTCACTTCTTCACCCACACTTTGTGTGTTCCGCTTCCATTCGTACAGATACCCGTAGCTGGGTCAGCCACCAGTTTTTTCAGTTCCAACGAGGCTGCTGTGCGGCTCAAATGGTTAAGGTTGGCATATTCATTCAGTGTGATGAATCTGTATTTCTCAAGATGATTGAGAACGCGCTCAATACGTTGTTCGAGCGTGAATGCTTGTTCCCCTACCCTCACCACTTCGCCACCATCACGTTCGAATGTGCTATTTTGGTTGAGTGTGTCTATCAGCTTACGGTCAACCTTCAGATTGATGTTTTTAACCTGAACCCGACGATACTCACGTACATCCTTCTTCTGCCCGTCAGTTGGTTCTGCATTTTGTGAGTCGCAGAATTCGAGCGAAAGGCTGAATACGCCCAAACCGTCAACCTTGACGGAGTGACCTTCAGGCAATACGTTCACAAGCACTTTCGACAGCGCTTCGAACACACTGCTTATGAGACCTCGATTGAGCATTGGATTGTATTTCTCCATCCACTCCATCGTTGTCTCGTTGTCAAACATGTTATAGATCTCTTGTACAGGAAATTGCTTTTTTACACTGTTAGCCATTCCTGCGTTCATCTCTTTGATTTTGTAACTACCCATGATTCCGAAAATGATGATTGTTAGACTTAAAATTGCTTACTTCCCGATGGTAAAAAGTTTTCCCCTAAGGGTCGTCTCTGTTCAGCGTCGCTGAATATATGTTCCAAGTCGCTGAATATGCGTTCAGCGTCGCTGAACAGAACTTTTCACTAGGCAAAGATAATTCTTTCTCTTGGGATAAACAAATCTTTCCTTAGGAAACTGATATTTCTACACCTCATTTTATTATTTAAAGGTGTAAATGACAAATAAAACACATATTTCTTGCAGATATTTTTGGCGCATTGTTAAAAATACATTATCTTTGCCTTCGTAATTATTACATTTTATAATTTTTAAATTATTACATTTTCGTACGGCTATGGCAAAATTTGTAGAAGAATTCAAAGAATTCGCCCTCAAGGGTAATGTGATGGACATGGCAGTCGGTGTTATCATCGGCGGTGCATTCGGTAAGATTGTAACCAGTTTCGTATCCGACATCCTCATGCCACCACTTGGCGTACTGCTCGGAGGAGTTGACTTCACAGACCTCAAG
>CADBSN010000068.1 GCA_902797255.1 uncultured Bacteroidales bacterium
TTTGCACCCAAGAACAATGGACGTGTTCCATTTATTGGGATTGGGGTGTCCCCGATCGGAAGAGTTGTCAGGTTCGTGGCGACTCTTTTTTTATACCTGTTGGGAAGGATAGATTTTGAGCCCCAAAAGTTTGCCGTCCTCCATGAATATATTGGGAGCTAATACATCGTAGGCTAGATTGACAGCTTGTGGATTCAACACATAGCGAGTTAGAGGATATGCTATCAAGTCGGCAATCTGTAGACCTGCAATGTCTTCTGACTTCCATTTGAAATCAAGACAGCTCATACGGCTCTTCATTCGTTCTGTAGTGACCCAATAAGTTCCTATATCTAGAAGTTGCTGATAATAATGCATAAGGTTCTTGTCCTCGCGCTTACCTCTGCGCTCAACAATAGCAGAAATTCGGCCTTGTTCGTTTGGGCATTGGTTGTCAACATAGAAAATGGCGCGTTCAAGAACAAACGATAGCAACTGGCCATAAACATCGTTGAAACGGCCAAACTGGCGAATGTAGGGTTCTTTCAGGGTAGAACAACTGACAATGACATACACGCCACGCGCTGACCCAGCAATTGGTTGATAGCATTGTAGAAACGACGTTTTACGTCAAGGTCGAACAATACCTCAAAACCATTCTGGCACTTACGGATATCGCGTGAATGGAGGATTATCTGACGGTCACCCCAAAACTCTTTTTTCAAAATTCGTACTTGTTCTTCCAACTTTGGTACAAGGTCATCTCGTACAAGTATTCCACATAACGTAAATATAGGGAATGTAGGGCTGAACGTTTCCAAATTCTGATCTCCACACTCATCTATGTATAGATGGTAGTTGACATTTTTTTCTGTATTCATAATAGCTGCAAAGGTACAAAAAATTTGAGAAAGTGAGCGAAAAGAGAGCTTGTATCTTATCCGAACGTGAAAAATTATGTGGATAAATGAGGAAAATGCATCCGATTATAACCGTTTGCGGACAAGTTCCACGAATTCATAGTTTTTAAGCCCCCACCCTGGCTGAGCCAGAAGGGATGCAGGCGACTGGCTGACGAACCGCTCGAAGACCAGATCGGGGCGAGAATGGCGGATGAACTCCACCACAAGGTCGGCATAGGATTCGGGAGTGAAGCGAAGGAAATCAGCTGGATGGGAGGCATACTCATCAGCCATCCGTGTACCTTTGATCAACTGCAACTGATGGAGCTTGAGAGTGGTGAGAGGGAGTTGTGAGAGTACTTCAGCTTCCTGAATCATCTCTTCACGGCTCTCGCCTGGCAATCCGAGGATGATATGTCCGCCTACACGGATGCCTCGTGCGGCTGTAGTCTCTATAGCTTGACAGGTACAAGCATAATCGTGTCCACGATTGATGCGTAGCAAGGTACGGTCGTAGATGCTCTCGATGCCGTATTCAACGATGAGAAAGGTGCGGCGATTGAGTTCGGAGAGATAGTCCAAAAGAGTCTCGGGCATGCAGTCGGGACGGGTTCCGATGACCAACCCAACGACATCCTCGACACTGAGGGCTTCCTCGTATTTGCGTTTCAGTTCGTCGAGTTGGGCATAGGTATTAGTATAGGCTTGAAAGTAGGCCAGATACTTCATCGAGGGATATTTGCGTGCAAAGAACAGCTTGCCTTCCTCCAATTGCTGACGGATGGATTTACTGGTCTGGCAATAGTCGGGATTGAAGGTCTGATTGTTACAATAGGTGCATCCACCCTCGCCTACCCGTCCATCACGATTGGGACAGGTAAAACCGGCATTGATGGATATCTTCTGAGCCTTGAAGCCGAGTTGGCCTGTGAGCCAGGTACCAAAATCTATGTAGGTATGATTTGACATCTTATCGTCCCTATGAAATTGTTTTCCTAATGCGCCATTCTTTGGGATAGAGATTGTTGGCACGGGTACCGATATTCTTGACAAGTCCGAGGGGAAGTCCTCGATAAGTAATCACAACCTGCCCTTTGGGAACATCGGGGCCTAAGACAAGCGCTTCGCCATGTAGGTAGCGGAGGGCGGTTGAGGAATCGACCTCACAATCAGCCCAACCCTCTTGAGGTGAAGACGGGAATAACGGATCGGGAAGGATGCGGAGCTGCTTGGTAATAGCGGAATTAAGGGATAACGGACTCACGGAATCGTGAGAACCATGCTTCCGAAGGATGGCACAGAAGAAGCCTTCGCCTTGGACACGGTGAGGGAAGAAATGGCAGCAAGAGAAGGTATCGTCGAGCAAGTTGCCCACCACATTCCATGCTGGCTGAGGGTTGCAAGGCAGGATGTCGGCACCCAGTTCCTGAGCAATCCAACGAACGTTCTCCTCGTCCTCAAGGGTATTGTAGGTGCAGGTGCTGTAAATCATCAGGCCTCCCGGATGGAGACAATCCCAGATGTCAGAGACGATATCGCGTTGGCGATCGGCGCATAGCTCGACATTCTGTAGCGACCAATCACGGATGGCCCCTTCGTCCTTACGGAACATGCCTTCGCCTGAACAAGGAACATCGCAGAGGATGAGGTCGAACACCTCACGCATGCGGCGGAAGTCCTCAGGGCGGTTGTTGGTGACAAGGACATTATCCCCACCCCACTTCGAGAGGTTCTCGCGTAGAATCCATGCTCGTTTGGGCATGATTTCGTTGGCAATCAAAGTGGAACCTGCAGATAGGCACGAGCGCAAGAGGGTGGATTTGCCGCCAGGAGCTGCACAGAGATCGAGAGCCGTCACATCGGTATCGCCTACATATTGTCGCAACAGATGGGCAATAAACATTGAAGAAGCCTCCTGCACATAGTAAGCACCTGCATGGAAGAGGGGGTCGAGGGTGAACGAAGGACGTTCGGACAAGTAAACCCCATCCTCACACCAAGGTACGGCTGGCGCATCGACACATCCCAAGAAATCGCGATTGGCCTTAGTTGGATTGATGCGGATGGTGGTTGGCGAAGGACCATCGATGGCTTCGAGCAACTGCTGGAGTTCGTCCTCGCCTATGAGGTTGCGCATCTGTAAGATGAAATCCTGTGGTAATAGCATTTCTGACCTATTTATTACTGCAAAGTTATGAAAAATAAAGAAATAGGGAATGGGGATTGGGGAAAAAATGAAGAAAAACGTAAATAGTAAATCGCTAAATCGTAAATAATTTGTACTTTTGCAGTTCAAAAATAATATTTGGTTACACAATGATTAGTTTTGTATTGAGCCTTGCGGCTCTTGTTTGTGGCTATTTTCTGTATGGCCATTTTGTTGAAAAAGTATTCGGTCCAGACAACAGACCCACCCCAGCAATCGCCAAGGCTGATGGTGTGGACTTTATGGTGCTGCCATCATGGAAAATCTTCATGATTCAGTTCTTGAATATCGCAGGCACAGGTCCTATCTTCGGTGCCATCATGGGTACGAAATTCGGTCCCTCAGCCTATCTGTGGATTGTGTTGGGATGTATTTTTGCAGGAGCCGTTCACGACTATATGAGCGGTATGCTATCGATCAGAAATGGAGGTGCGAACCTACCTGAGATTGTCGGTAAATATCTGGGAAATGCACCTAAACAGGTGATGCTTATCGTTTGTGTGTTCCTGCTGATTATGGTGGGTGCAGTATTTGTGTACAGCCCTGCCTCGCTACTTCAGAAATTATGTATCGACACGGCACCTCAGGTGGAATTGTTGGGTAACAGCACATTCTGGATTATCGTCATCTTTGTGTATTACATTATCGCCACCATGATGCCGATTGACAAAATCATCGGTAAGATATACCCGGTCTTCGCCTTCTCGCTGCTATTTATGGCAGTTGCCCTGATGGGAATGCTCTTCGTGAAAATGCCGAACATACCGGAAATATGGGAGGGTGTAGGCGAAGCTTCGCTCACCGCAAAGAATATATTCCCCTGCCTGTTCATCACGATTGCCTGTGGAGCCATCAGTGGTTTCCACGCAACTCAAAGCCCCTTGATGGCTCGCTGTCTGAAGAGCGAAAAGATGGGACGCCCTATCTTCTACGGAGCGATGATTACAGAGGGACTGGTAGCGTTGATATGGGCTACAGTAGCTATGTATTTCTTCTATAACAATCCTACTCCTGGCTATCAGGAGATGGAAGGAGGCGACCAAATCATCAGTCAGGCTCCAGCGATTGTCAACTTGGTGTGCGAAAACTGGTTAGGTGTGGTAGGAAGCATCCTGGCCATACTGGGTGTGATAGCAGCACCTATCACAAGTGGTGATACGGCCCTGCGTTCAGCCCGACTGATTATTGCCGATTTCGTCCATCTGGAGCAAAAGAGCATCCGCAAACGTCTCTACATCTGCATTCCTCTGTTTGCTGTAGTGATTGCCCTGCTGATTTGGCAGATGGCCAATCCTGAAGGATTCGATGTCATCTGGAGCTGGTTCGGATGGACCAACCAGACGCTGTCGGTCTTCACCCTTTGGGCTATCACCATCTATCTGGTACAGGAGAAGAAGAACTATTTCATCACCTTGATTCCTGCATTGTTTATGACCACCATCTGCACCACATACTTGTTCTCTGAGCAGATATTCAGCCTCGACAGGACCTACGCATCATGCATCGCAGGTGCTACATGTCTGGTTGCATTAGTGTGGTTCATCATCTGGATGAAACGTAGTCAACGAATTTAACGAACGGCCCATCATGAGATACTCCATCATCATACCTGTGTTCAACCGTCCGGACGAAGTGGACGAGTTGTTGCAAAGCCTCACGGAACAGACCGTGAAGGACTTTGAGGTGGTGATTGTGGAAGACGGCTCGAAGACTCCCTGCAAGGATGTAGTGGATAAGTATGCAGCACAACTGCACCTTATATATTATTATAAAGAGAATGGCGGACCAGGACCAGCCCGCAACTACGGAGTGGAACGTGCCAAGGGAGATTATGTGCTGATACTAGATAGCGACTGTGTGTTGCCACCTACCTATCTGGAAGCAATCGAGGCAGAACTCAAAGCCAATCCTTGTGATGCTTTCGGTGGTCCGGACAAGGCACACGAATCGTTCACTCCTGTACAGAAAGCTATCAGCTACAGCATGACCAGTTTCTTTACGACAGGCGGCATTCGTGGCGGAAAGAAGAAACTGGATAAGTTCTATCCAAGGTCGTTCAATATGGGTGTAAGGCGTGAGGTGTATAATGCATTGGGAGGTTTCTCAAAGATGCGATTCGGAGAGGATATCGATTTCAGCATCCGTATTTTCAAAGGCGGATACAAATGCAGACTGTTCCCCGAAGCATGGGTGTGGCACAAGCGCAGGACTGATATGGACAAGTTTTTCAAGCAGGTGTTCAATTCAGGAATCGCTCGTATCAATCTGGAAAAACGCCACCCTGGAAGCATGAAGCTGGTGCACCTGTTGCCTACCGCATTCACACTAGGTGTGACAGGTCTCATCATCGCAGCCTTGGTGCTCAGACTCATGGGCTCTTGGCTGTGGTTGTATGCCCTACTGCCCATCGAACTCTACTGCCTGTTGATATTCATCGACTCATCGATACAGAACAAAAGCATGGTGATTGGCATCCTATCGGTAGAAGCAGCTTTCGTGCAGCTGTTCGGCTACGGACTGGGATTCATCAAAGCCTGGTGGCAGCGATGTGTATTGAGCAAAGGCGAATTCAATGCTTACGAAAAGAATTTCTATGACTGACAAGACTTCCATAAAGAATTGGGCCATTGAAGACCGTCCGCGTGAGAAACTCATGGAGAAAGGTGAGGAAGCGCTGACAAATGCGGAGTTGCTTGCCATCCTGATCGGCTCGGGCAATTTGAAGCAGTCGGCAGTTGAACTGATGTCGGACATACTGAAAGCCTGCGACGGAAAGCTATCGCAACTGAGCCTGATGACCATCGAGGAACTGATGTCCTTCAACGGAATAGGTGAAGCAAAGGCTATCACCATCAAGGCCGCAGCAGAAATAGGCAGACGCAGGGCGATGGAAAACAGTCAGAGTCGTAGCCAGCTGGCCAACGCAGCAGATACCTATGCCATCATGCACCCCGTGATGCAGGATTTGGATCATGAGGAGTTTTGGGTATTACTGCTCAACAATCAATCACGCCTCATCAAGAAGGTGAGGATGAGTATGGGAGGCATCACACAGACCGCAGTCGATGTGCGGCAGATTCTGCGAGCCGCCCTGATGGCTAACGCAACCAGCATGGTGGTGTGTCATAACCACCCGTCGGGCAAACTGGCCCCAAGTAGCGATGACTGTTATCTGACAACATGCATCAAACAGGCCGCCAACACAATGAACATAAGATTGATAGACCATGTCATCATCACAGATGGCAACTATTACAGTTTTGCAGATAATGGAAAAATATGATATAGAAGTGAAGGTTGTCGAAATGCTGAAAACGGTATTCGACCCAGAAATACCTGTCAATGTCTACGACCTTGGATTGATTTACAAGATAGATGTGACAGACGACTTTATTGTCAATATCGATATGACACTTACAGCACCCAACTGCCCTGCTGCAGACTTCATCATGGAGGACATCCAACAGAAAGTCGGTTCGATTGAGGGTGTGAAAGAGACACATATCGAATTGGTCTATGAACCCGAATGGACGAAAGACATGATGTCGGAAGAGGCAAAGCTCGACTTAGGGTTCCTATAGTATTAACAAGAAGCTCATCATCTATGGTATATTTTATCTCTGACGCCCATCTGGGTAGCCGCGCATTCGAGCACAAACGGACTCAGGAACGCAAGCTGGTCCGATTTCTCGATAAGATTAAAGACAAAGCAGATGCCGTGTATCTGCTGGGAGATATGTTCGACTTCTGGTTTGAATACAAAGAAGTCGTACCAAAGGGCTACACGCGTTTTCTCGGCAAACTGAGTGAGCTGTGCGATTTGGGCGTGGAGGTACATTATTTCATAGGTAATCACGATATGTGGATGGGCGACTATCTGGAGAAAGAGTGTGGTGTCATCGTTCATCGCGAACCTTGTCTGTTGGAGATTTACGGAAAGGAGTTCTATCTGGCTCACGGACACACAATGGATATCGACAAAAAAGACACAATGACCCAATTCATGCTTTGGTGCTTCCAAAACAAGTTCCTGCAACGACTCTCACGCATGATTCATCCACATTGGTTCATCAATTTCGGACTGAACTGGGCCAAACACAGCCGCGACAAACGAGCTGCTTCAGGCGAAGAGCCTTATCGTGGTGAGGAAAACGAGAACCTGATTACTTTTGCCAAACAATACCTTGCAGAACACCCAAGCGTCAACTATTTCATCTTCGGACATCGACATATCGAACTGGACCTGATGCTCAGCCACGATTGCCGCATGTTGATTCTTGGAGAGTGGTTCAGCCTGTTCACCTATGTCAGTTTCGACGGCAAGAATATCATCATGGGAAACTACATAGAAGGCGAGACAGAAGTATAGGATTTACCGCATTTTGCCCTCTCAACACCCAACAATCTGCATCTTTGCATTATTTTATCGCTTTATGCAATATATTTTTGCATAAACGCATGGTCGATTGCATAAAAATTAGTAAATTTGCAGCCCGTTACGAATAATTATACAAGCATGAATACAAAATCATCAAGATTAGAGGTTATAAGACTGATTATTTCAAGTCAAGAAATAGCTAATCAAGACGACCTTGTCAAAGAACTGGCCAAAGAGGGCTACAGCATCACTCAAGCAACATTGTCGCGCGACCTCAAGCAGTTGAAGGTGGCCAAGGCAACATCCATCACAGGCAAATCATTCTATGTGCTGCCCAACAACACGATGTACAAACGCATCAGAGAGCACATGCCGATTCAGGAGATGATGATGAACAACGGAGTGAAATCCATCCGGTTCAGCGGCAACCTGTGTGTCATTCGTACACGTCCGGGATATGCCAGCAGTGTAGCATACGATATTGATGACGCCAACATACCCGAGATTATCGGAACTGTGGCTGGTGACGATACAATCATCATTGCTCTCGAAGAAAAATGTTCGAGAGAATTGGTTCGCATGAAACTAGAAAATATTTTTGAGAAATAGAAATGGAATACGAAGACGGAATCAAGGTCATCGTTGCGGATGCTTCGCATGAGAAGTATGTTGACCTTATCAACGACACGATACGTGATGCTGCACGCAAGAGAGGCTCAGGAATAGCAGAGCGTACTCACGAATATGTGGCAGCAAAGATGAGAGAAGGGAAAGCTGTGTTGGCACTCGACCCAAGTAAACAATCGGAACTGGGTGACACATTTGCCGGATTCAGTTATATCGAGACTTGGGGAAACAAAGCCTATGTCACCACATCGGGTCTGATTGTACATCCCGACTATCAAGGACGTGATATCTCCAAACGTATCAAAGACCATACTTTCACGCTGGCTCGTGTTCGCTGGCCTCATGCAAAGATATTCTCACTTACGAGTGGAGATGCTGTGATGAAGATGAATACATCGTTGGGATATGTGCCTGTATCATTCAAGCAACTGACCGACGACGATGCATTCTGGCATGGATGTAAGGGCTGTATCAACTACCCTATCCTGGAGATGAAAGAACGTAAATTTTGCATCTGTACAGGTATGCTTTACGACCCCGAAAAACATAAGGGGGAACCTACTCCCATCGAAATCTTCCAAGAAATCATGAAGGAGATGGTGAAAAGAGGGCTGATGTAAAGCCAAGGGCCAAGAGCCAAGGGTCAAGGGCCAAGAGTCCCCTCGACTCTAGACGCTAGATCTAGACATTAAAAAAACGTCAAAACAAAATATACAAGAACTGAGTGAAGATGGAAAGCGATAGCAGATTTTTCACTTTTCATTTTTCACTTTTAACTTTAAGATTATGGAAAAAAAGAAAGTGGTTGTCGCATTCAGCGGCGGTCTGGACACAAGCTACACGGTGATGTATCTTGCGAAGGAAAAAGGTTATGAGGTTCATGCTGCATGTGCCAACACAGGTGGTTTCAGTGCAGAGCAGTTGAAGACGAATGAGGAAAATGCCTATAAGCTAGGTGCAACAAAATATGTCACGCTCGATGTGACTCACGAATACTACGAGAAGTCGTTGAAGTACATGGTTTTCGGTAATGTGCTTCGTAACAACTGTTATCCTATCTCGGTGAGCTCAGAACGCATCTTCCAGGCACTTGCTATCGCTCGCTATGCGAAAGAAATTGGTGCCAGCGCTATTGCTCACGGAAGTACGGGAGCAGGAAACGACCAGATTCGTTTCGATATGACATTCCTCGTGATGTGTCCTGGAGTGGAAATCATCACGCTCACTCGCGATGGAAACCTCAGCCGTCAGGAGGAGATTGACTACCTGAACAAGAACGGATTCGCAGCCGACTTTGCGAAACTCAAATATAGCTACAACGTGGGCCTTTGGGGTACCAGCATCTGCGGTGGTGAAATTCTCGATTCTACCCAAGGACTTCCTGAGTCAGCCTATTTGAAGCACCCCACCAAAGAAGGTCCGGAGTTGTTGAAACTGGGATTTGAGAAAGGTGAGCTTTGCTCTGTGAACGGAAAGCATTTCGACGATAAGGTGAAAGCCATTCAGGCAGTCGAGGAGATTGGCGCAGCATACGGTATCGGACGTGATTGCCACGTGGGCGATACCATCATCGGTATTAAGGGCCGTGTAGGCTTTGAGGCAGCTGCACCTATGCTCATCATTGGTGCCCATCGATTTTTGGAGAAATACACCCTCTCTAAGTGGCAGCAGTATTGGAAAGACCAAATCAGCAATTGGTATGGTATGTTCCTACACGAAAGCCAGTATCTTGAGCCTGTGATGCCCGATATGGAGGCTATGCTGACCAGTTCACAGCGTAATGTGACGGGAGAGGTAACACTCGAACTTCGTCCGCTGATGTTCCAGACGGTAGGTGTTGATTCACCTAACGACCTGGTGAAGAACAAACTCGGAGAATACGGCGAGACAGCTAAAGCCTGGTCATCAGAAGATGCTAAGGGCTTCATCAAGGTAACGTCAACTGCACTTCGTGCATATTATCTGGCACACCCCAATGAAAGATAACCCCTAAGTTTAAAGTTGATAGTTTAAAGTTTAAAGTCAGTTGAAAGAGTTTAAGGAGTTTAAAAAGTTTAAGTGGGAAGGGGCAACAGCCCCCTCGACTCTAGACTCTAGACTTTAAATAGTAAATGTCTGAATAAAATGAGTAATATAAACATATCCTCCCAGTTCTCCCCCTCGGGGGAGTTAGAGAGGGGTCAGAGGGGTTTGAAGGTAGGAATTCTAGGTGCTGCGGGATATACGGGCGGCGAACTCATCAGAGTGCTACTCAATCACCCTCAAGCAGAAATTGTGTTTGCCAACAGCGAATCGAATGCAGGCAATCTGGTGAGTGATGTGCACGACGGCCTGATTGGCGACACCAACCTCCGCTTTACAGCCGAGATGCCTTTTGACAAGGTAGATGTGGTGTTCTTCTGTTTTGGTCACGGCAAGAGCGCACAGTTCCTCCAAGAGCACAGTATCCCAGAGCATGTAAAGATAATCGACCTTGCGCAAGATTTTAGAATAACCCCCTCCAAACCTCCCCGTGGGGAGGCTTACAGTCACTCCCCCTCGGGGGAGACGGAGAGGGGTCTGGGGTCGTTTATCTATGGTCTTCCTGAGACACACAGAGAGCAGATTCGTAAGGCGCAGCGTTTGGCCAATCCCGGTTGCTTTGCTACCTGCATACAATTGGCTATGCTGCCAGCGCTGAAGGCAGGAATCCTCAGTGGCGATATTCATGTGAACGGCATTACGGGTAGCACAGGAGCAGGTCAGAAGCCAGGTGCAACCACCCATTTCTCATGGCGCAACGACAACATCTCCGTCTATAAGACCTTTACGCACCAGCATCTGCTGGAAATCAACCAGACCGTTCAGGAACTCTGTCCGGGATATGAAGGCCGTGTGCTGTTCGTTCCCCAGCGTGGTTGCTTTGCACGAGGCATCTTCGTTACGGCCTACGCCAAATGCGACCAACCCCTTGAGGCCGTTCAGCAGCTCTATGCCGACTATTACCGTGATGCAGCCTTCACCCACTATGTGACTACAAGCCCCGACATGAAGCAGGTGGTGAATACCAACAAAGCAGTGGTGTACGTAGAGAAGTACGAAGACCAGCTACTGATGATCAGTTGCATCGACAACCTCCTGAAAGGTGCCGTAGGCCAGGCAGTACAGAATATGAACCTGATGTTCGGCCTCGACGAGAAGGTAGGCCTCAACCTGAAAGCCTCGGCATTCTAACAATCACAAATAAAAAAACACGACTTTCGAATATTTACGAGAGCCGTGTTTTTTTTCTGTTTTACAAGTTAACCTTCTTACCTTGATAGATATACAAACCCTTCTTCGTGGGCTTACTTGGCAGCTTGCGCCCCATGAGGTCATACCATGCATGGGACCCCTCCCCAGCCCTCCCGAGGGAAGGAGTTGGCAAGCCTCCCCACGGGGAGGTTTGGAGGGGGTTACTTATGATGGTCGTTACCCCCTCTTCCATCTCAGCAGATATCACTTCTGTTCCGTCGCCGCCAACCATCTGCATATATACTTGGAAAGCACCTAGATAAGGTTTGTCAGCATCTTCTGGTGCACTGGAAGCAGTCATTATCCATGTATCATCCGATTGCATGACATAAGCCACACGTTCAAGTCCTTCGGCATGCGTCAAGCCACGTACCGTTCCACATAATCTGAAGACACCTGCCGACACCTCCACATCATCCTGAACAGGCGCAATCGTCACATTTTTAGCTCCTAGATTCAGTGTTACAGCAGAGTCTGCCGCACCAGCCAGGCGAGCAAGAGCATCTTCGTTGAGGCGCAGCAGATACGGCTGATAAGCCTCCAGCGTATTACCAGTCACAGGAACAAACGATACACCTTCGCTGTCCGTAGCATTCAACTCGTACGCCGTCACATCTTCTGGAATATCTATACTATAAGGCAGACATACCGTGATTACATCACTATCGACTTCACGGTCATAAACCACCGTTTCCACCACCACATCAATAGGAATATCATATCCGCTCACCCCCGTTAAATCAAGCGTCTCACAAGTACCATCACCATTGATGACGTTAGTTACACCTTCGGTAGTACTCATGCCTTCAGGAAGGACAACGATGATGTCCGAAGGCATATCATCGAAAGCCTCAGCACAGATCAGCGTCACGTCGTACACATTACCCTCCTCGTCAGAAACTGTGGAAGGGATTGTACTGGTATTCTCCCAGAAATCGTCAGGCAGAGAATTGATTATCACAACTATATCACCACCCTCACTCTCGATGAAGTCGGCATCCAACTCATTTCCACTCTCATCTGCCAGCGTGGGAGTGATACTGCTCTTGAGCGTAAAGACTTCTGTATCGCTGTGGTTGTTGTCACCCTGCACTTTGTAACTGACAGTATAGACACCAGCATCTGTTCCGTTGGGGAGTTCAGTAGTGAAGAGTTCTCCATCCAGACTATACACCATCGTACCACCTTCAGCCTCACCAGCCACTACCAACGCCTGTGCCTCTCCCGTATAGTCAAGGGTCAAGGGTTGAGGGTCAAAAGTGATGACAGAAGGAGCTTTGCTGATGGTGAAGTTCTTTTGGACAGACCCCTGATAAATGCCCATTCCTGTCACCGTTATTGTCGCCGTGCCAACTTCCACATTATCAGCAAAA